>NZ_CP043427.1:1500000-1753386 GCF_008245005.1 Campylobacter sputorum subsp. sputorum
CTATTTTGCAGAGTTCCTTAAAGAGAGTTCTTCCACGCGCCTTAGAATACTCATCCCACCCACCTGTGTCGGTTTACGGTACGGGCTTTGATTACTAAACTTAGAAACTTTTCTTGGCTCGATAGCATCATGGGTTCTTACGCTACTCCGAAGAGTTTTGTAAGCCTTTAAGATTTCAGATAAAGAGTTACGGATTTGCCTATAACTCAACCTACATCCTTAGACTAACTATTCCATCAGTTAGCCCCACTAGCTTTAAGCGTCCTTCCATCGCACATAATCAAAGGTATTGGAATATTAACCAATTTTCCATCGCATACCCCTTTCGGACTTTGCTTAGGACCCGACTAACCCTACGATGACGAGCATCGCGTAGGAAACCTTGGGTTTACGGCGTTAATGATTCTCACATTAATTATCGCTACTCATGCCTGCATGCTCACTTGCATCCGCTCCAGCGCTCCTTACCGGTACACCTTCAACGCTGAATGCAACGCTCTCCTACCGCTTGATAAATCAAGCCTACGACTTCGGTACTTATTTTAGCCCCGTTATATTTTCCGCGCAAAATCACTAGACCAGTGAGCTATTACGCTATCTTTAAAGGATGGCTGCTTCTAAGCCAACCTCCTGGTTGTTTCAGTAACTTCACATCGTTTTCCACTTAAATAAGATTTGGGGACCTTAGTCGGTAGTCTGGGTTGTTCCCCTCTTGACGACGGATTTTATCACTCGCCGCCTGACTGCTGTGATTACACTATAAGTATTCGGAGTTTGATAGGGTTTGGTACATTGGTATACGCCCTAGCCCATTCAGTGCTCTACCCCTTATAGTTACGACACAACGCTATACCTCAATATATTTCGGAGAGAACCAGCTATCACGATGTTTGATTGGCCTTTCACCCCTATCCACAAGTCATCCCAAGACTTTTCAACGTCAGCGGGTTCGGTCCTCCGCCGGTTTTTACACCGGTTTCAACCTGCTCATGGATAGATCACATCGTTTCGGGTCTGCAGCATCTGACTAAACGCCCTATTAAGACTCGCTTTCGCTACGGCTCCGGGTTTCCTTAACCTTGCCAGACACCACAACTCGCAGGCTCATTATGCAAAAGGCAGTCCATCACACGTCATAAAGAATCGTGCTCTGAATGATTGTAAGCAAATGGTTTCAGGTTCTATTTCACTCTGATCACCTCAGTTCTTTTCACCTTTCCCTCACGGTACTTGTGCACTATCGGTCTAGTAGTAGTATTTAGGGTTGGAAAGTGGTCTTCCCAGATTCAGACAAGGTTTCACGTGCCTCGCCCTACTCAGGATACTGCTAAGTAAAAAGATGATTTCGTATACGGGAGTATCACCCTCTATGCTCAATCTTTCCAGATTGTTTTACTATCATGTTTTAGTCTTTTATGCAGTCCTACAACCCCACTAGTAAACTAGTGGTTTGCCCTCTTACGCGTTCGCTCGCCGCTACTAGCGTAATCTCTTTTGATTTCTTTTCCTGTGGGTACTAAGATGTTTCAATTCCCCACGTTCGCTCCATATAGGTAGTGTATATCACTATACACTGGGTTGCCCCATTCGGAAATCTATGGATCAAAGCTTCTTGACAGCTCCCCATAGCTTATCGCAGTCTAGTACGTCCTTCATCGCCTCTACCAGCCAAGGCATCCACCATTTGCTCTTAGTAGCTTACCTTTTTATTACTTTGACTTCGAAGAGCAACAAAGCTGCTCTTTACGA
Organism: Campylobacter sputorum subsp. sputorum; assembly: GCF_008245005.1. NCBI lineage: Bacteria > Pseudomonadati > Campylobacterota > Epsilonproteobacteria > Campylobacterales > Campylobacteraceae > Campylobacter > Campylobacter sputorum. The sequence goes on from NZ_CP043427.1 coordinate 1,501,750, forward strand.
AAGGAAGTGTAAACACTCCCTTGACCCACCTAAAGTTATAAAGATTTATTAAAAGCTACGCTTTAAATAAATCATAAATTAAGGTGTATTCGCAAATAATTTTATTAATAATTTATGTTTTATTGCTCTTGCAAAGTATTTTTAGAATTTTGTTTTTATATTCTAATTTGCATCACTTCCTTGTTAAAGATAAAATAGTTATATTAATACTTTTCTACTTTTTTGTAAAAAGATTTAAATTTGATTTTATAGTTAATATCTTAATTTAAAACTTTATCTATTAATTAAATAGCAAAGCTTAAATTTAATTATTTTACAATGTTTAATTATATATGATTTAAGACGGAAAGAGATTAATAATATATAAAGATAAGTTTTAACTCTTTATATACCGTGACATAATCTTTAAACTTTTAAATTTAGATAACAGATAAATCTAAAAGCTTGCTTTTTTGTAATCAATATAATTAAAGCTTTAACAAGGTCCTGTAAAATTGTTTTATTTTATTAAAACTTGTTTGTGACTTTTAACAATGGTAAATTAAATAACATTTAGATTATAAAATCTAAAATAAACTTACTTGATAAAAACCATAATGTTTTAGCTAATGACTTATGTATTTAAGCTCTTAACTAAAAGTAAGCTTAGTTTAAATTTATATTTATTATGATAAACATTTTTATTACAACAATGCACTAAAAAAATTAATTAATGATATAATGGTGGGCCTAATAAGACTTGAACTTATGACCTCACCCTTATCAGGGGTGCACTCTAACCAGCTGAGCTATAGGCCCTTTACGGATAACGGATATTTGATTAATTATGTTATCTGAATGGTGGAGAATAGCGGGATCGAACCGCTGACCTCCTGCGTGCAAAGCAGGCGCTCTCCCAGCTGAGCTAATTCCCCGTCTTTATATATATTATTATGCAAATAAACTAAATTGCACGCAGTATGCTTACTGGTTCGCTCTGCTCACAACAGTAATCACTTAAAAAGCAAAGCAGTTTGCTTTTTATTGTGCAAAGCCCACACTCTCCCAGCTGAGCTAATTCCCCAATACATATTATGCAAAACTGAGAATAGATAACGGAATAAAGCTCACATATTCTGTTTTAGATAGCTTTAAACAATAAAATAAATTATTCTTTTATTTTTTATTTAAGTAAAATCTAAATTATATAATTTCTTTTTAGCACTATATATCTTTATTAACATCAATCTCTGAAAACTAAACAAGGATGATTGAGTAGATTAGTTTATATACTAATCTAAAATTTTCCTTTGATGAATATTTTGTGAGAAATATTCATTGTACTCTAGAAAGGAGGTGATCCAACCGCAGGTTCTCCTACGGTTACCTTGTTACGACTTCACCCCAGTCGCTGATTCCACTGTGGACCATAACCAATTTGGTATTTGGGCTTCGAGTGAAATCAACTCCCATGGTGTGACGGGCGGTGAGTACAAGACCCGGGAACGTATTCACCGTAGCATGGCTGATCTACGATTACTAGCGATTCCGGCTTCATGGAGTCGAGTTGCAGACTCCAATCCGAACTGGGACATATTTTATAGATTTGCTCCATCTCGCGATATTGCGTCTTATTGTATATGCCATTGTAGCACGTGTGTCGCCCCGGACATAAGGGCCATGATGACTTGACGTCGTCCACACCTTCCTCCTCCTTACGAAGGCAGTCTGTTTAGAGTGCTCAGCCTAACTGTTAGCAACTAAACACGTGGGTTGCGCTCGTTGCGGGACTTAACCCAACATCTCACGACACGAGCTGACGACAGCCGTGCAGCACCTGTCTTAACATTTCTGCAAGCAGACACTCTTCTATCTCTAGATGATTTGTTAGATATCAAGTCCGGGTAAGGTTCTTCGCGTATCTTCGAATTAAACCACATGCTCCACCGCTTGTGCGGGTCCCCGTCTATTCCTTTGAGTTTTAATCTTGCGACCGTACTCCCCAGGCGGTATACTTAATCCGTTAGGTGGATTACTGCCATGACTAGCACAGCAACAACCAGTATACATCGTTTAGGGCGTGGACTACCAGGGTATCTAATCCTGTTTGCTCCCCACGCTTTCACGCATTAGTGTCAGTTAAGTTCTAGCAGATCGCCTTCGCAATAAGTATTCCTCTTGATATCTACGGATTTTACCCCTACACCAAGAATTCCATCTGCCTCTCCCTTACTCTAGATAGATAGTTTCCCAAGCAGTTTAGTAGTTAAGCTACTAGATTTCACAAGAGACTTATCTATCCACCTACGCGTCCTTTACGCCCAGTGATTCCGAGTAACGCTTGCACCCTCCGTATTACCGCGGCTGCTGGCACGGAGTTAGCCGGTGCTTATTCCTTTGGTACCGTCATTATTCTTCCCAAAGAAAAGGAGTTTACGCTCCGAAAAGTGTCATCCTCCACGCGGCGTTGCTGCTTCAGGGTTTCCCCCATTGAGCAATATTCCCTACTGCTGCCTCCCGTAGGAGTCTGGACCGTGTCTCAGTTCCAGTGTGACTGATCATCCTCTCAGACCAGTTATGCGTCATAGCCTTGGTAAGCCATTACCTTACCAACTAGCTGATACAATATAGCCTCATCCCATAGCGAAAGCTCTTAATAATATATATTAAGATATTTCTAAATGACTATTAAAAATATTAGTAATAATTTATATTTAGATTTAAAAATTAAGTCTTTTGTATTTTTAAATGCTATAAAAATTTATTAAATCTAACTGCTTTGCTTTTTTTTCGCTTTATTAATATAAAGCTTCAAAAAAGCTTATTGTTATATTTATAACTTTTTATTTATAAATTATCTTTGATATATATTATTAAGAGCTACATTTCCCAATTAAACTTATGTATAATTGGAGTATGAGGTATTAGCACTCATTTCTAAGTGTTGTTCCTCTCTATGGGGCAGATTAGCTATACATTACTCACCCGTGCGCCACTAATCCATCCTAGCAAGCTAGGACTTCATCGTTCGACTTGCATGTATTAGGCACGCCGCCAGCGTTCACTCTGAGCCAGGATCAAACTCTCCATATTTACTTCGCAGATTAGCAAAGCTAATCTTTGCGACAGGGAGTGTAAACACTCCCTTGACCCACCTAAAGTTATAAAGATTTATTAAAAGCTACGCTTTAAATAAATCATAAAATTAAGGTTTAATTAAACCTAACAACTTTAAGTAAATCACTAACTATAACTATGAAGTTTTAATCTAAAAACTTTTTATTTTTTAATAATTTGATTTTTAATCTTTATTATTAATAATTATATTTTTTACTACTTTTTACTTTCCAAAGAAAGCCTAAAAGTAGATGGCTCAATCGATCACTTGTTTAGATTTCAAAGATTGACTAAAAATGTTTAACAATATTAATTTAAAAAACACACTTAACAACAAAAAAAGATCTTTTAGGATTAAAAGGTTTTTCTGTGAAGCGGAAATTGAATTGTATAGAAATATTGCTTAAAGGGAGCTGAAAAAAGTAGAGAAATTATAAATTTATAAAATTATTGTTGAAAAATGTAGAAAATTTGTATTTTAAAATTTTTTAAAATACAAATTTATATTTAATTTATTATACATATCTGCATAATTTTAAACTCTCAACATTAAACAATGCTTAAAATTTCATCTTTACTTCTACGAATTTTTGGTTTTTGTTGATTTAGTCTATATCCAAAAGTAAGCAACATAGCTATACGCCTATCTTTTGAGTTATTGTTTAAAATTTTATGTAAATTTTCTTCACTAAACCAACCTTCTATCGGGCAACTATCTATGCCCAAGGTTGCTGCCATTAACATCATATTTTCACACGCAAGAAAACACTGGGCTTTGCTCCAAGCAAATATTTTATCATCGCTAAGACCAACATTGCTTTTTATAAAACCTTCAATTTTAGTTATATATTGTTCGTGTTGTTCTCTGTTTTTATCAACTCTTCTTGAAATCATATCTTTTATATATTCACTTCCTGGTTTGAGATCTGAAATTTTTGCATAAACTACCAGTAGATGCGAAGCAGTTGTAATCTGAGCTTGATTCCAGCATTCAATTTTTAATTTTTCCCTGATTTCTTTATTTTCAACTAGCAATAAATCCCAGTGTTCCATCCCCAAAGAAGATGGACTAAGTCTTGCTGATTCTATTATAGAATCAAAATCCTCAGCTTTTATCTTTTTATTTTCATCAAAAATTTTACAAGCATGTCTAAATTTTATAGCATTTTTTATATCCATAACAAGCTCCTTATTAATTAGATTTTATTTGATTTTATCATTTATTTATAAATATAATTTCAAACAAATTTAATGACATATCTTGTAAAATTATTAAATCTTTAAGGAATAAAATGTTAAAAATCACAATAGCACCAAATAATTTTCTAAATGGATATATATTAAATACAGAATTTTCAAAGATAGCCAACATATCATCAAATGCTTATCTTTTTTGGAAAAATATAGTGGTAGGAAAATTTGAAAACTCAAGAGTTTCTTTTTTACTAAAAGAGAGTATACCGCAAAAATACATAAGTGCGGTACAAAAATGCACAAATTTAGATGGGCTTGTGCTTTCTAGTACATTTTGTTCTTTTACTGGATTGCCAAGTTCTCATTTAACAAAATCAAATGGATCTAAAATTTATGATATGCTTGAAATATCCGAAATATCTGGAATTAAATTTGTAAATTTAAAAAAATTTTATGATGATTTAAATTTAAACTATAACTTCATAATATACATAGAAAAATGCAAATTTTTCTCACCTACTCCATTTGAAAAGCGTATCAAAATTTCAGATACTTTGTGCTTGGGATACTATTAATTATCCTCATCATCTTCATAAATTTTTTTAGTAACTTTTACAGTTTTTACGCTGTTTTGTTCCATTTTTGTTATCTCATACATACAATTAATATCTTCTATTTTATCACCAACCATAGGCAATCTTTCAAATAAGCTTGTTACATATCCGCCTATCGTAAGTTGTTCTAAATCATCATCAAACTTAATATCTAGCAACTCTTCTATATCTTCAATCTCATATCTTCCGTTAAATTCATAAATCTCATCGCTAATTTTTTTATAATTTAAATTTTTATCATCATGCTCATCGTTTATATCGCCAACTAACTCTTCAATAATATCTTCCATTGTAAGAAGCCCAGCAGTTCCGCCATACTCATCGATAACTAAAGATGCCGAAATTCTTTCTTTATTCATCATAACTAAAATTTTTGATATAGATGAGCTTTCTGGAACGATAAGAAATTTTCTAACTATAGAATCAAAGTCAATTTTATTGTTTGGAATGATGCCTTTTTGCAAAATATCTCTAACATGTATCATTCCCAAAACTACATCTTTGCTACCATCTATATATGGATAGCGAGTGTATTTAAACTCAGCTATTGCCTTTAAATTTTCTTCATAGCTTTTCTGTTTATTTAAACAAACCATATCTTTTCTAGGCGTCATTATCTCCTTTGCAACAGTATCACTAAAATCAAACGCATTTTTTATAATCTCGCTCTCCATTGAGTCTATAACACCGCCTTTAAAACTCTCACTAACGATACTTTTTATCTCTTCTTCAGAATGTGCTATTTCATTTTCTTTTGGTCTTCTAACGCCAAGAATTCTAAGTATAACACTAGAGCAAAAATCAAAAATTTTGATAACAGGAGAAAAAACAATCCAAAACATATGTAGAGGTTTTGCAACAAACAAAGTAGCTTTTTCTGCTTGTGCTATTGCTATTGATTTTGGAACAAGTTCGCCAAGAACTACATGGCAAAGTGTGATAAATGTAAATGCGATAATAAAAGAAGCGCTATGAACCACCACGCCTTCTAATCCAAAATATTCCTTAAGAGGTCCTTCTATAAGTCTTGAAACTGCTGGTTCACCAATCCAACCTAAGGCAAGTGAGCTAAGAGTAATACCAAGCTGCGTAGCACTTAAATATGTATCTAAAGATCTAGTTATTTCATAGGCAAGTTTTGCATTTGAGTTTTTGTTTTTTATAAGTTCTTCTAAGCGTGTTTTACGAACTTTTACTATAGCAAACTCAGAAAGAACAAAAAAAGCATTCATAAGTATGAATACTCCAGCTAATATTAACATTAAAACCGAGTGTTCGGGGTCCAATTAAACATCCTTTTTGAAAAAATTTCGACTATTATATCAAATTTTTTATAATTTATACTTATTTTAGAAATTTAAAACAAAATATTTAGCAATTAAAAACCAGAATTTGTATGTTTTATACCAACAAAATCTTTTCTTAAAACCAAATAACCTTCATGTAAATTTGATAAAATTTCTTTAAATTTACAATCTATCATATTTTCAACAAGTCTTTTAGCATGTTCAGGAAAAATTTCAATTTCAAAATATCTACTTAAATTTCCTATCTTAAATTTAATGTATTCATTTGGCGAATTTAAAATTTTTTCATATTCCTCATCGCTTATTTCTAAAATTTTTTCACTAAAATCTATAGTTCCAACACCATGTCCTATGCATGTAGAAAAAATTTTTATCTGAGAAGCTTTACTAGTATTTATCTTTTCTCCATCAAGATGTCTTTTTGTAAGTTTATGAACTTCTACCATTTTTCTGCACCAAATGCACTATTTAGCTCTATTTTGTCTTCATCTTCGCAAGATATGTATTTTATATAAACTTCATTGTGCAATATACCCAAGCACTCAGCATATCTAGGATCTTCTTCGTTTTGCATTGCTTTTATGATAGATTTTTTTGTTTCTTTTGGATCTTTTGGGTCTTTACTATCTTTTATAGCATCTAAATACTTATCATAAAGCTTTCTACCAAAAATATAACTCATCAACCTTTTTGCATGAACCAACAAATCTCTTTCAAAAAGTATATTATCAAGCACAGAATCTTCAACAATTAAAGGCATTTTTTCTTCTTTTTCAAAACTAATTTTTTTTAGTTTTTGATCCATTACACCAAGAGCCGAAGTTAAGCCATAAATAATACTAGCAGGATGTGGCGGACAGCCTGGTATATAAACATCAACAGGAATTATCTTATCAACGCCGCTTAAAACACTATAACAATCATAAAATATACCGCCACTTGAACCACAAGCACCAAGAGCGACTACAAGTTTTGGATCAGGAGCAGCCTCATAAGCTCGCAAAAGCGGGTAATACATCTGCCTTGTAACAGGACCAGAACATAGCAAAATATCTGCATGTCTTGGATTTGCAACTAGCTTAAAACCAAATCTCTCAGGATCCCACATAGGCGTAATTGCAGCAAATGTTTCTATTTCACAGCCATTGCAACTACCACAATCTATCCTAAAAACGCTAAAACTTCTACCAATTATTTTAAGAAGTTTTAATTTATCTTCAAGAGCATTTGCATCTTTTATATTTTGAGGAACTTCATAAATTTTCATTTTACCTCTGCTCCATTTGTTTTAGTAAAATTATCAACAGTCATATTTTTTTTACATTCTGGACATATGTGTAAATACATTTTTGCATCTTCTAACCTTTTTGGTGTTAAATTTGCTTTACTAAGTCTTAAAAAACTATACTCAACAAGTCTTTTTGTGCTAAAAACTTTACCGCATTTTTCACAACACTCTACTTCAAGTTCACCTCTTTGAATTAAAGCTGATTTATCAAATTTAACAGCCAATTCAAACTCATCACTAAGCCTTATAGCTCCAGTTGGACAAACCTCATCGCAACGACCACAAAATATACACCTAGCACAATTAAATTCCCATATCAATTTTGTTTTATCATTATTGAGTTTTATGGTTATAGCATTTGGCGGACAAGCTATACCGCAAGCTGCACAACCTATGCAAATCTCATACTTATAAAGCGGTCTTCCGCGAAAATTATTTGCTACTTCATATGGTTCAAATGGATATTTATGAGTGCTTTTTCCATATTTTTCTGTTATATCAAGAAGTTTCATCATCTTAAATCCTTTAAAGGATTATTTTTTAAAGTTTTACAAAATTCTTTTAAATCTTTGTTTGTCAAAATCTTTGTTTTATGTGTTTTTATATCTACTAAAGTTATTCTTTCTGTGCAAGAATAACAAGGATCCAAACTACAGACTATAAGAGCAGCATCTGCTATTGTATTCCCATGAAACTGAAATCTCAAACTTGGCCAATTGTTATAAGTTGCAGCCCTACATCTCCAACGATACACCTTTTGAGCACTTCCTTGCATAATCCAATGAACATTTTCACCCCTTGGTGCCTCAACATAAGCTAGTGCATAATTTTCAGGTTTTATTCTAAGTTTAGGATCTTCAATAATAGCAGTTTGCGGCATTAGCTCAAAACACTGGCGTATTATACTAACTGAGCTTTTTAGCTCTTTATATCTAACAGTAAGCCTTGAAAGAACATCTCCACCATGCTCAACTGCTACATCAAATTTAATTTTCTTAAAAAAATCATATGGATGATCGTATCTGGTGTCTCTTTTTATGCCACTTCCTCTTATATTTGGACCAACTGCTGAAAAATCTCTTGCTATTTGCTTATCAAGTATACCAACACCTTTCCAGCGTTTTATCTGCCTTTTATCATCCATTACAGCATCCCAAATTTCATCAACTTGAGTATCTATGGTTTGTAAAATTTTAAGGCTTTCTTTTATTTCTACACCAGTTATGTCGCGTCTTAAACCACCCATTACAACACTACCATAAGTTTTTCTACCGCCAGTTACAAGTTCTGCTAATTTCATAGAATACTCACGAATTCTAAATATATGCATAAAAGCCGTATAGTTTCCTGTTACCTCACAGGCTAAGCCTATATTTAAAAGATGAGAATGAAGTCTTTCTATCTCAGAACATATAACTCTTATAGCTTGAGCACGAGCTGGAATTTCTAAATTTATAGCTTTTTCAGCAGCTTCAATACACGCTATTGCATGTGCGTAACCACAAATTCCACAAACTCTCTCGGCAAGATAACCCATTTGATCATAATTCATTCTATTTTCTGCTAGTTTTTCCATACCGCGATGTTGATAAAACAACCTATAATCAGCATCTACTATCATATCTCCATCACAAAAAAGTCTAAAATGCCCTGGTTCATCAGCCGTAACATGAAGCGGACCAAGAGGAATATCAGTAACATTTGCACCTTGTGGTCTTAAAAACTCGTATTCTGGTTCATTTTGATGTTCCAACATATCAGGTCTGTATCTATAATCCATAGAATCTTTTCTAAGCGGAAAAAGATCATTTGGCCAATCATCGCTTAAAACAAGTCTTCTTTTATCAGGAAGTCCCTCGGCAACAAGCCCAAACATATCATAAGCTTCTCTTTCATACCAAACACAAGCTGGAACAAATGGAGTTACACTTGGATAAGTTGGATTTTCAGGTGGCACTAAAGCTTTTATAGTTACAAAACATTTCTCATCTTGTGCTATTTCGTCTTCATCGCTCATTTTTCCGCCCTCGATAGAAAGAGCATAATATAAAGCGTAGTTTTTGTTTATAGACCTCTCATCATTTGCAACCATTGTTGAAAGATAACCGCCCATATCATAATACATAAATCTAACAGCTTCTGGCAAATCATTAAGTTCTACCAAAGCAGTAACTTGATCTTCGCATTGTCTTGTTACCTCTAAAATTTTTACTCTTGTTTCTAGTGCTTGTATAAATTTATCACATTTCATCAAATTTCCTTAACGCATTATTATTTTTACGCTGTTATTTATTAGTTCTATAAAAACATCGAACTGCCATATACCAAAAGATATTACTAGCAAAGCAAGTAAAATAAGTGGTAAATTTTCAGCCAATGTCATCTCTTTTGCATATTTTACCTCGCCATTTACCTTACCAAAACTAGCTAGAAAAAAGTGCGAAAAATCTGCAATAAAAATAATAGCTAAAGCAATCGCAAAAAGAATCATTAAAATGTATTGCGAATTTAAAGCAGCTGCTTTAAATATCCAAAACTCACTAACAAAAATAGCAAATCCTGGTACACCAACCAAAGAGCATATTGATATACCAAACAAAACAGTTGTAAGTGGAGCTATTTTTATCATCGAGCCCATCTTAGTCATATCTTTTGTTCCATAAATTTTTGCCATATTTCCAGTTACGCAAAACGCTAAAGCCTTTGTAAAACTATGTGCCATGCAGTGAAAAATAGCTGCAAATATACCTATAAAACTACCCACTCCAAGACCAAATGCGATAACGCCCATATGAACTATAGAGTGATAAGCAAACATTCTTTTTACATCGTGTTGACGTATAAGAAAAAATCCTGCAACAAAAAGTGTAATAAGACCAGAAACAACCATTATAGTTTGCACGAAATCAAATCCAATGCCTTTTCCAACAATTGCATAATACTTTATGAGACCAAGCATTGCACATTTTAATAAAATTCCAGATAACAAAGCAGAAGTTGGTGCAGGCCCTTGTGCATGGACATCTGGAAGCCAAGTATGAGTTGGGACAAGACCGGCTTTTGTTCCAAAGCCAATTAATGCAAATATAAAAATAAGTTTAAGTGCGTCTTGATTTAAATTTTCAGCATTTTCAAGTAAATTTGTAAAAAGCATACTATCGCCGCTAATGTTATTGTTGCCAGCACAATAAAGCAAAATTGTCGCATAAAGTGCAAATGCTAGTCCTATACTGCATATTACTATGTATTTATATCCACTTTCAGTTGATTTTTTATCTTTATTTACAGCAACTAAAAATACAGAAGATAGAGTTGTTGCCTCAATAGCTGCCCACATAAATGCGATATTGTTACAAACTACACTTAAAGTCATTGTGAAAGTAAAAATAAAAGTAAGTGAAAAGTAGTTTTTTAACTGGCGTAATGTTATATGCTCAGCTTCAATCTCCCATTTCATATATGAGCTCATGTAAAGATTAACTAAAAAGCCAGTTATTGCAATCAAAGATAAAAATATAGCTCCAAGAGAATCTAAAAATAAAAACTCATTAAAATAAGAAATATAGTCATTTTTTACAACAAGTCCAACCGCACATAATAAAAAAGCCGATATCAAAGTATTAAATGCTATATGTAAATTTTGTAAAACTTTAAAATTTAAAGGCGAAAAAAACATAGTTACACCAAATATCACTGGTAAAATCAAAATCAAAACTAAAATATTCATTTATCAACCTTTTAAATTTATAGCTTTAGATGTATCAAGCGTTTCATATATTTTGTAATACCTCTTAGCCAAAATTCCCATTATTACGACTGCAAATACAGCATCTGTTAAAATCCCAACTTCAACTATCTCATGGGCATTATACGCCATAAGCGCTAGACTAAGATGAATTCCATTTTCAAATAAACAATAAGACAAAATCTGCTTTATAAAAGAATTTCTTAGTATAAAACCAAAAACGCCTATCATAAATATAAAAGATGCTCCAAACATAGAAATACTTTCTTTAAATATAGAAAACTCCATGAAAACCTTATATAACATCATAGAAACTGCCAAAGAAAAACTAAGAGCGATGATTGGCGATATAAAAAATCCACCCACTGGCTCAACTTCATTTATAACGCCAATTCTTTTAACAAGTCTTAGTAAAAACCATGGAACAAAAACTACTTTTATAAAAAATGCTGTTATTGCCCATATTATAAGTTCTTTTGCATCGTATTTAAAATATAAACATACAAATATACTAACAAGTATAAGCGTTTGAAAAGCATACATTTTTATACTTTGATTATATTTTCTTAAGCTAAATACACAAAAGCTCGTTATCATCATTAATATGGCTAAAATATTTATTAAATTTACCATTCTAAACTCCAAGTATAAAACAAAAAATAGCACTACAAGCTATCGCAAATGGAAAAATAAGAGTTTTTCTCACACCCTTACTCATAGTAAATCTTGGTCCAAAGTTATCTATAAAAACAACTAAAACATATAAAATTCCAATCTCCAATATAAAAACTATCAGAGCTAATATCGGATTATCAAAATTCCAAGGCTCAAAAATAACAAGAAAAAGCCCGAGCATACTAAACTGCTTAAGCATTAAAGAAAGTCCCATTATAGAAAGGTCTTTTCCGCTGTATTCGCCTAAAACTCCTTCTTGAAGTTCTTGCTCTGCTTCTGCTAAATCATAAGGTTTTCTGCCTGTTTCAACATACATCATCCATATAAATGCAGTTGAAGCTATAGCAAAAGATGGTATGAAATATCCATACTCACCAGCTCTAATCGCATTTGAAATTTCTACTAAATTTGAAGTTCCAATGCCAAGCATTACAACAATAAGACACATTATAACTATGCATTCAGAATATACCCCAATGGTAGCTTCTCTGCTTGAACCAACTGCCCCAAAAGCATTTCCAGTATCTATACCAGATATTATAAAAATAAATCTAAACATAGCTGCAAGATATATAAAAAGCAAAACATCTGAAATACGGGCAAAATATGAATCAGCTCCATAAGTAACAGGCAATAAACAAAACATCATTGCGCTTGATAAAAAGAGTAAATATGGTGAAATTTGATATATCAAACTTGAGCATTCTGGTTTTGTTCTGCCCCTTTTTGCCAACTTTAAAATATCATAATATGTTTGAAAGATATTTGGTCCTATACGGGATTGAAATTTAGCCCTAAGTTTCCTAGCTATTCCATCAAATAAAGGCGCTACTAAAAATGCACTAAAAAGTTGTAAAAGTATTAATAAAAAATCCATATTTTTCCTTACAAATAGTGATACACAAAAACAACCATCAAACAAAGATACAAGAGTATATAAACAGCATATAAATTTGTTCTGCCATTTTGAAATATACCGATCTTATCAGCTACTAATACACAAAATTTAATAACAGGATTATATGCATTATCCCATATTAAATCATACATTTTACTTGTGTATTTAACCCTAGAAAAGTATCCGTCCATCTCAATTTCACGCTTATTTTTAAATAAAAATCTAAGTGCTTTTTTAAGATCTCCTGTAAATGAATCTGAGTTTGTTTGCATTGATTTATTATAAATAAAACCACAAGCCCATGGTTTGCATATTCTATGTGGGGAATTGTTTGCTTTTAATATCACAAAAAGCAAAAATGGGATTATGCAAAATATAGATAATACTACTAAAAATAGCGGCAATAATACAAAATCTTTTGTTGATAAATTTTCTACACCTAAATTTATACTAAAATCCACAACATCTAAAAGTATTTTTACAACATCTATCATAAATACACCTAGACAAATCGCTATAATGGCTAAAAGTATAAGCGGAAAAAGCATTATCTTGCCAACTTCTCTTGCATTTTGAGCTATATTTTCATTTCTGGCATACCCTAAAAATATCACTCCAAAAGTTTTAGAAAATGCCATTATAGCAAGTGCTCCAGCAATACCCAATCCAACTATACCAAGCATTGAGAAAAACCTAACTCCAATGCCATTATTTGCACCGCTTGCTATAAAACTTTTATATATTATCCACTCACTTGCAAAGCCATTAAATGGCGGCACTGCACAAACACAAAGTGTGGCTATAAAAAACAGTGTTGCACTAACTGGCATTTTTTTACCAAGACCGCCAAGATCATTCATATCTTTTGAATGCGTTGCATGGTAGATATTTCCACAAAGCATAAATATAAGTGACTTAAAAACACTATGGTTTAATATATGAAAAAGCACACCTATCAAACCAATCAAAGTTACATAAGGTAAATTTTGGCTAATCCCATAATAACTTACCCCAATACCTAGAAAAATTATACCGATATTTTCTGATGAACTATAAGCAGTAACTACTTTATAATAGTTTGAAAATACAGCATATAATACACTAAAAACAGCGCCTATGGCTCCAAAAAATATTAACATATATGCAAAATAAGTTGATATAGGAAGCATTAATGTAAATTTAATAAATGCAAAAAGCGGAACTTTTATCATAATTCCGCTCATTAAAGCAGAGATGTTTGATGGTGCTGCTGGATGAGCTAAAGGAAGCCAAACATGAAAAGGCCAAAGACCGGCTTTTGAAGCACATCCTATAAAAAGTAAAATAAAAATACCAAAACAAGAAAAAGTTGATAATTCTAAATTTCCAAATTTAGAAAACTCGAAAGTTCCAGCCAAACTTCCCATTATAATAAGTGCCATCATCAAACAAAATGCACCTATTTGAGATATACCAAGATATATCATAACACTTCTTGAAGAATCTTTTTGTTCATTTATCATAATCAAAAATGCAGAAATCAGCGTCATTAGCTCCCATAAAAGCATAAATGAAAAAACTCCATCACTGGCTACAACCAAAAGCATTGATAACACAAAAGCACTATATAAAGATGTAAATACCGCTAAATTTGCTTTTTTTACATAACTTTTAGCATATTCTATACTATATAACGATACAGCAAAAGATATCAAGCATATAACAAAACTAAAGAAATTTCCAAGCGGTTCTAGTCTAAATTTGGGATTTGATATGAATTTTCCACAAAGTTCGAAACTCATAACTTGATTTAAATTTATAAAAAAATATATCGCACCATACAGTGTTACTAAAGCTGTTGCAAAAAAGCCTATTTTTTGAGATAATAATGGTTTTTTATATAGTAAAATCGATACTATAGAAATACAAAAAAGTAGTAAATATATATTTTGCATTAGTTTTCTCCATTATTGTTTTTAGTAGGCTCTTCTGGTTTATTTTCAGTTGCTTCTTTTACAACCTTAGGCTTTTTTGGCTCTACCACTGGTATATTTTGTATATCAATATCCGGAAGTATTTTCTTTAAAAACCCACTCATATCGGCTTTTAATTTTTTACCAAATTTGGCCTCAGCGTTTATAGGATCTACAAAAACTAAAGCCCCTTTTGGACAAATTTCCACACACGCTGGACCATCATCTCTTCCACTACACAAATCACATTTTAAAGCTATACTTTTTAAACCACTAACACAGCCAACTTCCAAATTTACCTCTGCCTCATCTTTGATAGATGGCTGAATTTCGCCATTTATTTCTATAGCCCCATAAGGACAGGCTATAGTACAAAGCTTACAACCTATACAAAGTTCTTCATGAACCTCAACGCAGTTATTTACTATGCGAAGAGTTGAAGTTGGGCATACATTTGCACATGGTGCATCATCACACTGCCTACATTGATTTGGCATTTTCCCACTATCAAGCGTTAAAACATCTAATCTACTTTTAGCTAGTCTTCCTCTGATATAAGCATTTTTTACGCAAGTTTTCATACAAGCATTACAAGCTACACATAACTCTGGGTTTGTTATAACAAATTTATTTATTTTTGACATATTATCATCTTTTATTAGCCTTATAAATTGGCTCTATTTTTTTAGCTATTATTTTTAAATCCTCTATCCTGCTTTGCGGAGATGGATGAGTTGATAAAAACTCTGGCTGAGATGAGCTACTAGCCGCAACCATTTTTTGCCACAACCTAACAGCACCATTTGGATCATATCCAGCCCTTGCAGCAAGTTCTATGCCCATTCTATCGGCTTCAACTTCATTTTCCCTTGAAAAAGGTAAGACAAAAGTATACTGGGCTGCAACATTTGCTAAATTTCCGCCAATTCCACTAAATTGAGATATAGCAAAAATTCCAAGTTGTTTTATCCTATCCCTGCTTGCTTGTTCTCTACTATGTTCTCTTAGTGCATGAGACATCTCATGACCTATAATTGCAGCAAGTTCATCATCATCCAAATTTAGCTTTGTAATGATTCCATCATAAACAACTATTTTTCCACCAGGCATACACCATGCATTTAAAATCGGTTGATTTATAACATTTACTTGCCAATCCCAATTTAACGCATCTTTCCTAAAAACTCCAACTTGAGATATTAAATTATTTGCTATACCTCTTACTCTTTTTGTTGTAAGATTATTATTGTTCAATACATTTTTTGATTTTGCATCTTGAAGAACTTTTGAGTAAGCTTGATTAGCACCTTGATTCATCTCATTTTCGCTTATTAAAAATAACTGTTTTCTATCACTACCAACCATTCCAGCACTGGTAGAACTACTGCATCCGACAAATAATAAAATCAAAAATGGCAAAACAATGATAAGTTTTTTCATAATTTTGTTCCTAAAATTTTCAAATTTTCATATTTTAACATTTTAAAGCTTTAGCAAATATTTTTTATTAAATTATCGTTTATAATTGATATTATACTCAAATTCTTTAAGCCTTTTATGAATTGACCTTAATTCTGTTATAGTTGTCCAATTTCTTACTAATATAGAAAAACTTTCTCTAACTTGCGAAAACGCATTTGAAACTTGTATCAAAATACCAAGAGTTATAGCACCGCTAAAAAGCGAAGTTCCCATAAAAAGATGTGGAACTATAACCATGAATTGCTCAAAAGAATAAAGCCAAATATTAAAATATCCATAATGCAAAAATAACCTATGGTAATTAAATCTAAGTCCGGTAAAAAGCTCGGTTAATGTGCTTATATCTCCATAATTTTTCTTATCATCTTCTGCATAAACAAGCTCTTTTCTAAATGCTGCTTCTACTTTTTGGTTATTATATTCAAGTCCTGGAAGTTTGATACCAACAAACCAAGATACGACTATACCGCCAATTGAGACAATCAAAGCAAGCCAAACCAAAGAACCTTTTGTATCTCCAAATATGGGAAGATTAAGTCCATCGCTTAAATGCCAAAGTATAGGCAAAAAAGCTATTAAAGTCATAACAGCTTTTATAAAAATAAGACCTAAGCTTTCTACAATTTTTGCAAATCTATAAATATCTTCTTGAATACGCTGTGATGAGCCTTCTATATCTTTTTTTATACCCCTCCACTCATTTATATAATCAAATGTCATAGCTTCACGCCACTTAAAAGTGTATATGCTTGTAAAATACTGAGTCAAAGTAGCGATTATAACATACGGCATTGCAATATACAAAAACCTTCTAACCTGTGCCCAATACTCATCAATAGTATGTTTAGAGATATTTTGCATCATATCATAAAAGTCTTTATACCATTCATTTATCATTACATTACACTGAACTTGTGCATAAAGAAGAATTACAAGCAATAATCCACCGCCATAAGACCAGAATAACCACTTTTTATTTGCAAAAAACGAACGAAACATTAAATTCCTTAAAAATAAAAACTATAATTTTACAATTTTTGTTATAAATATTGTATTTAATCGCAAATTTACATTGTTAGTTGTTTAAATTTAAAAAATATTGATTAATATCAATTAATTTTATAATAAATTATAATACAATACAAAATTAATAAAAATCTACAAAGGAGGTTTTTTGAGTATAGTAGAAAAAATCAAAAACTGCCCATCTTTTTTTGCCATTTTAATTCTTGTTATAAGTTTTGGAGTGGTTATAGGACATGGGCTTTTTACATTTGTGTATGCCAAAGGATTTTCATATATGAGTAATGATCCAGCAGCCTGTAAAAACTGCCATGTTATGAATCAAGTATATGAAAGCTGGATGAAAGGTGGACATCAACATGTCGCAACCTGTAATGATTGTCATGTTCCGCATGATTTCATAGGAAAATGGATGATGAAAGCAGAAAGTGGGCTTCATCACGGATACGCTGTTACATTTAAAGATAATCCTGTTTCTTTTAGTGCAACACCAAAAAGCAAGAAAATCATACAAAACAACTGTATGTCATGTCACAAAGAGTATGCCGCACATTCTATAGATGCAACTATGAAAGCAGATGCTCCTGGAAATGAGCCGCTTAACTGCGTAAGTTGCCATAGATCAGCTGGTCATGCACACAATTACTAATAAAAAATTTAGGAGATAAAATGAAAAAAAATGGAATACTTTTTACAATTGCGTTTTTAATCGCAGTTATATTAGGCGGTGCTATGTTTGCTCTTTTTGCAGATATTGGCGAGAAAAAAGCAGAAGAAAGACAATACCCTATGATGCTTCATAAAGTTAGCGACTTAGATCCAGATATAGAAAAATGGGGCAAAAATTTTCCTTCACAATTTGATAGTTTTATAGCTATGAGAGATATCAACTTTGAGACACCGTTTGCCGGTTCTATGCCATATAGCAAACTTATAAGATGGCCAGCTGCAACTGTTTTTTGGGATGGATATGCTTTTGCAGTTGATTACAATAGACCAAGATTGCATTACTACTCACAAATAGATCAAATAGAAACAAAAAGAAACGATAAAGGGTATTTAAACTCTCATGGTCTTCCTAAATTTAAAGGGCAGCCAGGCGCCTGTGTTAACTGTCATACAGGACATTTAACAGCTATCATAAATGACCCTGATTATCATTTAAGTGAAAATCCGGTTGAAGCAGCAAATAGACCAATGGGCTTTTTTGATGTAGATAAAGAAAATGGTGCGATAAAAAAAGCAGCTTGGACAAAAATGAACTCAATGCCATACTTTGATGTTATGAAAATGGTTGCAAACAAACACGGCGAAGATGCAATCAAAGGCTCACATTTAGGAAGTAGCTGTGCTGATTGTCATAATCCTGATGATATGAGTTTAAGGGTTACAAGACCTGCATTTGTAAATGCAATGGTTCAAAGAGGCTATGAAGCTGATGTAAAAACCGGCTTAAAAGCAACCAGGGCTGAGATGAGAAGCTATGTTTGTATGCAATGTCATGTCGAATACTACTTCCAAGGAAAAGACTCAACTCTAACTTTCCCATGGTCAAAATGGCCAAAAGACAAACCATTTAAAATAGAAATGTTTGATGAATACTATGATGAAGCTTTTGAAAATGGAAGTTTTAAATTTGATTATAAACACAAACAAACAGATGCATCTATAATAAAAATGCAACATCCTGAAGCAGAACTTAGCTCATCAGGAATTCACGCAAGAAATGGCGTAAGTTGTGCAGATTGCCATATGCCTTATGAAAGAGTTGGTGCTATGAAAGTTACAAATCACACGGTTCAAACCCCTTATGCAAATATCACAGCAAGCTGTAAAACTTGTCATATGCAAGATGAAAAAGAGCTTATTAGTAGAATTGAATTTATACAAAATCGCCACGCTCATGAATTAAGAAATTGCGAAAACTCTCTTTTATCACTTATTGCAGACATTAAAACAGGTAGAGGGGAACTTGCTAAACATTCTGAATTTGTAAATTTAAATCCAGATGAGCAAAAAGCTGCTATTAGTGAAGTATTAAAAGATGCGCTAAAAATGCATAGAAAAGCTCACATCAGATGGGATTTTGCATTTAGTGAAAATAGTTATGGATTCCATGCACCAGAAGAAGCAGCTAGGATAATAGGTCAATGCCAAGAATACGCAAGACAAGGTCAAATTGATTTAGCAAACGCACTTTCAAAATATGGCGTAAGCATAAATTTAACAAAAATAGCTGATAAGCCTGCAACTCCTGAGCAAATTACTTCACATAAAGCTCCAACAGCTAGTAAGCCTTCTGCTGAATTATTAAAAATAGATGAAAAAGTTAAAAATTTAAATTTTGACTAAACTGCCTTTTAAACTAATTACCCAAAATTTGGGTAATTAGTATTTAAAATATCTACAAAATTACTTATAAATATTATGTTTATTTTAAGCATATTAATTGTATTGTTATAAAAAATTATAATATTTTCTTCTATCATAGTTCTAAATTTAGAATTTACATACGATTATAATACTGTTACTTTCTTATAAAATCTTAAATAATTCAAATCAATTCTTTAATTTTATATTTATATTTTATGATGTATAATTCACACATAAACAAAACTAATACAAGGAGAAAACCGTGGCAACAAGAAAAGAGCACGATTTCATAGGTGAACTAGAAATCGATGACAAGTTTTATTATGGAGTTCAAACTTTTAGAGCAGTTGATAACTTCCATATGACAGGAAGAACATTTGGAGATTATCCATTTTTTGTAAAAGCTTTTGCTCAAATTAAAAAAGCAGCAGCTTTAGCAAATAAAGAAGTTGGAGTCTTAGATGCCAATAAAGCCGATGCGATAGCTAAAGCTGCAGATAGAATAATAGCTGGTGAATTTAGTGATCAATTCGTAGTTGATATGATTCAAGGTGGAGCTGGAACCTCTACAAATATGAATGCCA
This sequence comes from Campylobacter sputorum subsp. sputorum, assembly GCF_008245005.1. Lineage (NCBI taxonomy): Bacteria > Pseudomonadati > Campylobacterota > Epsilonproteobacteria > Campylobacterales > Campylobacteraceae > Campylobacter > Campylobacter sputorum. Next base: position 1,521,981 of record NZ_CP043427.1, read on the forward strand.
ATGAAGTTATCACAAATGTTGCACTAGAAAGTATGGGACATAAAAAAGGTGAGTATAAATATCTTCATCCAAACGATCATACAAACTTAGGTCAAAGCACAAACGATACTTATCCAAGCTCCATAAAAGTAGCAGCTTATGCAAAATTAACAGATCTTCTTAATGCTATGAAACATTTGCAAGACGAACTAGATAAAAAAGCAAAAGATTATAAAGATATGATTAAGATGGGAAGAACAGAGCTAGAAGACGCTGTTCCTACAACTCTTGGCAATACATTTAACGCATTTTCAACTTACATAAAAAGTAGTATAGAACAAATCACAAAAGCAAGAGAGTATATGTCATACTTAAATATGGGTGCAACGGCTATAGGAACAGGTATTAACTGCCATCCTGATTATAAAAAAGTAGTTCATAAAAAACTAACTGAAATAGTAGGAAGCGAATTTAAACCGGCTGATGATTTCATAGCTGCTACACAAGATACAGCAGATTTTGTACAAGTAAGTGGGGCTTTAAAAACAGCTGCGGTTAGACTAAGCAAAATTGCAAACGACTTAAGATTAATGAACTCAGGTCCAAGATGCGGATTAGGTGAAATTGAGCTTCCAAAAATGCAACCAGGTAGTTCAATTATGCCAGGAAAGGTAAATCCTGTAATTTGTGAAGTTGTAGGCGAAGCTTGCTATGAAGTTATAGGAAACGATGTAACTATAATGCTTTGCTCTGAAAGAGGTGAATTTGAGTTAAATGCATTTGAGCCTGGTATTGCTTATGGATTGTTTAACTCTATAACAATACTTGAAAATGCTATGAATACACTTGCTGATAAAGCAATCAAACACTTAGAAGCTAAACCAGAAGCTTGCTTAAAATCAGTTCTTGGATCAGTTGGTATAGTAACAGCATTTAATCCGGTTATTGGTTATGAAAACTCAGCAAGTATTGCAAAAGAAGCATTGAAAACAGGAAAATCTGTTGGAGATATTGCGATTGAAAGAGGACTTTTAACAAAAGAGGAAGTTGATAAACTTTTAGATCCAAAAAGTATGTTAAATCCACATATGGATCATACAGGTAAATAATTATTAATATATGGCACGAAATTTAAATTTCGTGCTTTTAAAAGGAGAAATAAATAATGGATGTTTCACTTATTTTAGAAATTATCGTCTTACTTGGAGCGATATTTTAGGTGTAAAACTTGGAGGAATAGGCATAGGTTATGCTGGCGGAATTGGCGTTATAATTTTATCAGTTGGGCTTGGATTAAAAGCTGGAAGTATTCCTTGGGATGTTATTTTAATCATAGCTTCTGTTATCTCAGCAATTGGTGCTATGCAAGTTGCCGGGGGTTTAGACTATTTGGTTCAAATAGCTGAGAAAATTTTGCGTAAAAATCCAAAATATATAAATTTTTTAGCACCGACAGTTACATACTTTTTGACAATCTTTGCTGGAACTGGACACACTGCATTTTCTATGATACCAGTTATTACAGAAGTTGCTAAAGGTCAAAATATTAAACCATCTGTTCCACTTAGCATTGGCGTTGTTGCTTCACAAATTGCCATCACTGCAAGTCCAGTGTCTGCCGCTGTTATATTTATGGCTGGAGATAAAGCACTTGGTGGACTAGGAATTTCATATCCTATTTTACTTGCAATTTGGATTCCTACAACATTTTTAGGTTGCATGGTAACTGCACTTATAATGAACTTATTTTGGAATTTAAAACTTGATAGTGATCCGGTTTATCTTGATAGGTTAAACAAAGGCTTAATAGAAGCTCCTAAAATGGAAGGAAGCTATAAAGAACTTCCAAAAGGTGCAAAAACATCCGTAATTATTTTCTTAATTGGTGTTATTGTAGTTGTTTTTTATGCATCAGCCATTAGCCCGCAATTTGCATTGATAGAAAATGTTAAATTACCAAGAGATGGTGCTATTATGAGTATAATGCTAACAATTGGTGCATTAATTGTTATGTTTTGTAAGATTGACATCAACAAAGTTCCTCTTCAAAGCACATTTAGAAGTGGTATGACTGCTTGCATTTGTGTTCTTGGAGTTGCATGGCTTGGCGATACTTTTGTTTCAAATCACACACAAGAGATAAAGGACTTTGCTGGAAACTTAGTTAAAGAGTATCCTGCTTTACTATCTGTTGCGCTATTTTTTGCTAGTATGCTTTTATACTCACAAGCAGCAACTGCAAAAGCGTTAATCCCAACAGTAATTGTCGCTCTTGGAATGAGTGCTACAAATAACGGAGATGCTTACATATTAGTAGCTTCATTTGCTGCTGTTTCAGCTTTGTTTGTTTTGCCGACATACCCTACACTTTTAGGTGCTGTTCAAATGGATGATACTGGAACAACAAGAATTGGTAAATATGTATTTAATCACCCATTCTTCTTACCTGGTATTTTAGCCATTGCATTTTCTGTTGCATTTGGTTTTATACTAGCACCTGTTTTACTTTAAAATTTAAGGGGAGGTAACTCTCCCTTAAAAAGTTCATTAAAATGAAACGAATTGGTATCATCGGTGGCATGGGGCCACTTGCAACGATAGATATTTATGAAAAGATAGTTAAGCTAACAAACGCTAACAAAGATCAAGATAATATCCCAATCGTTATAGATAATTACCCTCAAATTCCAGATAGAACTGCATACATACTTGATAACAAAGAAAATCCATACCCATATCTAAAAGAAAGCGCATTGAGACTAAAACAAGCTGGGTGCGAAGCTATATGTATGGCTTGTAATACCGCTCATTTTTTTGCAAAAAAATTAGTAGATGAAACTGGTATAAATTTAGTCCACATCGCAAAAAATGCAGTAGATTCTATAAAGGTTGAATTTCCAAATGCTAAAAAAATAGCAGTTATTGCCACAACAGGCACAACAAAGGCTAAAATTTATGAAGATAATCTAATTTCTGCTGGATATGAATGTGTTAAAATAAGTAATGAAAATATGCAAAATATAATGGATTGTATATATAAAGGCGTAAAAGCAAATAAAACTACTGAGTATGTTAAACTTTTTAATGATACTATTGATTGCATACAAGCAGATGTATATATTGCGGCTTGTACCGAAATACCTCTACTTCTACCATATTGCAAGAAAAAAGATTTATTTGTAGATGCAACACTTGATCTTGCTAAAACAATGGTAAAATTTAGCCTAGGAAAATAGATTTTATATTACATTAAAGAAAAAGAGATAAAAATTAACCATGAGTTTTTTCTTCTACCATTTGATTATAAAGTTTAAATATTTCGCTATTTAGAGCTTCAACTTTTTCAAATTTATCTACAAACATATTTATGTTTTTATCACTATATCCGTTTTTAGCATCATTTAAATTTTGATCTATTAAAGAGATAAAATTCTCTATAGGAGTTTGTAGTTTTACATAAGTTTCAGTATTACCAAATTTATCTTTACAATCTTGAAAATACCACGCTTTTATGCTATTAGAAATGCTTTGTAATTCATCTAATTTATCTGATTCATTTACTACACTAGAATACGCCTTTACCTTATAAATTATGTGAGAAATTTTTGCTATTATACTAAGAATCTTATCCTCGACATATCTTGAATTTTTCGATGTTTTGTTAGCATCTACATTGAATTTATCCATCGTGTCTTTAAATTTACCAACACTTTCATTAGCATTTTGTGCTATTTTATCTATCTTAGAGGCATTTTCATTTAAACCATTTGTTTTTTCTTGCAACTCTTTTATACTAGAACCAATCTCGACTATAGCATTTTGAGTATTTTCAGCTAATTTTCTAACCTCATCAGCAACCACAGCAAATCCTCTACCAGCCTCACCTGCTCTTGCAGCTTCAATGGCAGCATTTAAAGATAGTAAATTTGTCTGTTCTGCGATATCTTGTATCAGCTCTATGATAGTTGAAATTTCATTTGTTTTAGTTGCCAAAGCGCGTATTTCTTGAGTAGAGTTATTTATAAGATCTGTAAGAGAGATTACATTTTTATTTAAGCTATCTAAATCAACCATAGTTTTATTTGCATTATTTGCAGTATCATCGGCTATATTTGCCATATCGCTAAGCTCTTTTATACTTAAATTTAAATCTTTTTGAATATCATCTATTCCTTTATTTCCATTTCCAAGTTGCTCAAATTTCTCAGATAAAATGCCCCTAGTTTTACCTTTTATACCAGCAGTAATTCCATCAATTCCATCTTTCATAAAAATGGCATTTTTCTTAAAAAGTCCCCTAAATCCATCTTGAAAAATATTTCTATATGTTATACCCTTATTTGCGTGATCTACGCAAGTTGACATCTCTCTTTGCAAAGCTTCCATTTGATCTAAAACATCATTTATTCCATTTGCTATCTTTGCCATTGGTTCTTTTTGATCAATACCTGTTATCCTAGGCTCTAAAATGCCATTTCTAGCTGATTCTATAACATTTAAAATTTCACCATAATAAGGTATTTTCTTAAAAAACATATTTTTCCTTTATAGTCTTTGTAGGTTATTTACAAACTCATCATAGTTTAATTTTTTTTGTGCAAGTATGCTATCCAAAAGCTTTTGCGATTCTTCCATTCCGCCAGATTTTTCAGCATTTAAAAGCTCTTTATAAAGAGGAATTATGATATCTAATGCTTTTTTGTTTGGCTTTCTTCTAACAGAGTAATAACCTATAGTTTTTCCACTTTGATCAACTGAGGCTGTGATATTTGCAAAAACCCAGTAATAAGAATTATCAAAACTTCTATTTTTGACATAAGCAAAAACTTCATTTTGCTTTGTTATATGCTCCCACAAAATTTTAAAAACAACTCTTGGCATATCTGGGTGTCTTATTATGTTGTGAGGTTTGCCAAGCAAATTTTTCTCAGTTGTTGCAACTATCTTTAAAAAAGGCTCATTGCAATATGTTATGCGACCTTGTGTATCAGTTTTTGAAACTAAAAAAGCATTTTCATCAACCTCTTTTTGGAAAGCTGTAGTATCTAAATTTGCCATTTATTCTCCTAGTAAATTTAAATATATAATTATACCAAATTTATACAAATTTAGCAAATTTACTAGGAAACAAAAATATAACAATATTTAAACATTATTTTATAAATTTAATAATTTCATTATAAATAATAAATTTTATCCATTAGCAGCTAACTTTACAATCTCTTTTATAACTTCACTAGCCATTTTTAGAGAATTTACAGGTAAATACTCGTAAATAGAGTGAAAATTATGTCCGCCTGTAAATAAATTTGGAGTAGCAATTCCTTTTTGAGAAATTACAGCACCATCATATCCACCACGCATAGGCTTTATCTTTGGCGATATTCCTAAATTTTTAAAAGCTTGAAGCGGCAAATTTATAGCCATATGATCTAAACTTAGATAATTAAAAACATTTTTGTATCTATCATTTAAAGTAATTTTTACTCTATTGTCATAAATTTTGTTAAAATAATCAGCCATAGTTTGCAAAAATTGCATTCTTTGATAATACTTGGCTTCATCAAACTCTCTAATATCTAATTTTAAAATAGTTTTGGCACTATTCCCACTTAACCCTTTTACCCAAAAATACCCTTCTTTATTTTGCGTATATTCTGGTGCTTCCCCACTTGGTAAAAGTGAAATAAACTTGTGAGCCATCAAAAGAGAGTTTATGAGCTTACCTTTGGCATTCATTGGATGAGCTGAAACACCAGTAAATTCTATCTCGCAATCCCCGGCATTCCAGTTTTCATATATAAACTCGCCTATTTCGCAACAATCCAAACAATAACCGAAATCAGCACCGATATCTTTTGCATCAAGAGCTTTTGCCCCTCTTAAGCCCTGCTCTTCATCTGGTAAAAAGCATATTACTATCTCTCCATGCTCTATATCTTGATTTAAGCAAAAATACTCAGCCATATCCACAATAGCAGCAATAGCCGCCTTATCGTCAGCTCCAAGCAAACTAGTGCCATCAGTTGTTATGATGTCATCTCCGATATAATTTTTTAGTTCAGCATTTTCACTTACCTTTAAACTGATTTTATCATTTAAAGCTATATCGCCACCTTGATAATTTGAAACTATCTTTGCTTTTGTATCTCCGCTTTGTTCTGCACTGGTATCAAGATGAGCAAAAAATGCGATGCTTGGCAGAGATTTTTTAGAATTTGTTGGGATTTTTGCTATCAAAATAGATTTTTCATTTAAGCTAATATTTTTTATACCCAAATTCTCTAATTCACTTTTTATAAGCTTAGCAAGTTCTAGTTCAGCAAGATTAGATGGCATTACGCCATCTGCACCATTTTGTCTATTTGTAGTAGTATTTATCTTTGTATAGTTCAAAAATCTCTGCACTATATCCAAAATTTATCCTTTTTAAAGTATAAAAAATGCTATAACAGCTGTTGAAATAAGCATTCCTAAAAATGTTCTTTTTGCAAGTTCGACTGGATTTGCCATTGCAATTCCTGCACAAACTATACAAGCTCCAGCTATCGGAGAAGCGCTTCTTCCAAGGCTTCCTGCTATCTCAGCTGCCATTCCGAGTTTATCTTGTGCAAAACCAAGATCAGCTGCATGAACTGTAATGGCGGTATTAAACGCCATAGTTGCAGCATCACCTGATCCTGTAACAACACCCATGATAAATGGTATAAAAGTTCCACCAAATTTAACATAAGTTTGTTCATGTTTTAAAAACTCTATAACCCAATCTATAGCTCCACAAGCCTTAAGTCCAGCAACAAAAACACCAGCAGCTATAATAATACCCATTATTTCCGCATATGCACTTCCCATACCATTAAAAAACTCTTTTGTGATTTTTTGAGGATCTGTCCATGTAGCAAAAATAGATATAATAGCACCCAAAATCATTGCTTCAGCAACGCCCATCTTTGTCCATTTTAAAAACTGAGTATCACTTAAGTCTGTTCCACCAATTACCAAAATTGCAAGTGGAATTATAGGCATCAAAGCATAAAGAGGATTAGCTTTATTAATTGCATCGTCTTTACCATTAGTTTTAATTGTATAATCTTTGGTTTTATCATAATCTTTTAAAATTATCGCCATTAAAGAAATACAAATAACAACTATTACAAGAGAAACAAAGGCATTAGGCATCTGAACCTTTATAACATCTTGAACTGTATAAGCTGCATTCCCAGACTTTACAACCAAATCCGTTACATAAATATTATGTGAAGCTCCTGGACTTAAAACTGAACCAAAAGTTCCAGCAAGAACTGAAGCTGCAGCCATAGAAGGGCGAACGCCTGAAGCCATCAAAAGCGGTATCAAAGTTGCACCAACAGCAGCAGAACACCCAGCAGCTGATGGAATGGCAATATTTATAAAATATGTCAAAATTGTAGCTAATGGAATTAAAAAAAATCCCAAGTTTTTAATAGGTTTTGTAAGAACAGCCACTAAATGCTGATCGCATTTTGTAACTTTCATAACATAGGCAAAACCCATACTAGCACATATTGCCTTTATCAAATTTGCATTTGTCATTGATTTTGTAAAAGCCGCAAATGCGCTCATTGGCTGCAAACAAATCACACAAAGTATCAATCCAACACCTATTAAAACAGTCTTTGTATCGCGTTTTTTAATAAGCAGGAAAACAACTGCAAATATACCAACAAGCGATAAAAATAGTTTTAAAGACTCCATAAAAACTCCTTTTATTTTAAATTATTAAATTTTAAATTTCTCACCAACTTTTAAAATTTGAACATCTTTTTGATACTCAAATTTATAAATTTCTTCTGCTAAACCACAAATTTTACACTCACCATTATTTATCTCAAGCCAAGTTCCTTCCGGTAAAGCATAGATTATCTCGCTAGGATTTGCTATCAAAAACTCTTCCAACCTTTCTTCTCTGCTTTCTCCATTGTGTCCAGAAATTTTGCCGCTTATGAAATGCGGATTTATCTGATATGGAAAAATTCCTAGTGTATCAAAGCTTTTTGGCATAATTATAGGCATATCATTTGTCGTCATCATAGTTTTTCCAGCTATATTTGCACCGGCTGACCAACCAAAATAATTTGCCCCATTTTCCACAGCGTCTCTTATCTCATCAAGTAAATCAAATTTATAAAGCTCATGCATAAGCATAAAGGTATTTCCACCACCAACTGCGATAGTTTTAGCCCCTCTTATGGCTGCTTTTTTATCCTCATAGCGGTGAATAGACTTAATATTTTTAGTTTTTAATCTATCTATTACCTTTTCTTCATACTCATCATTTGTCCTTCTAACACCAGCATATGGGATAAAAAGAATCTCTTCTTTATAATCATCGCCTAAAAAATCTTTTATAGGATTTTTACAATGCCTGAGATATCCGCTATCTTGGTAACTTGAAGCACTAAAAAGCAAAGCTCTTTTCATAATGTTTCCCTTATTTTGAATTTAGCTTATAACTAGCTCTTAAAAACATATCAACTCCAGCAAGCATAGAGTCTTCATTTATATCAAATTTAGAGTTATGATGACCCGCTTTAAGATCTGTTCCTATCATCATATATCCACTTTTTCCACCATTTTTTTGAACACTATGCATAAAATGAGCAAAATCTTCACAAGCACCAAAATCTTTTTCTTTTATAATCTCTCCAGTGATAAAAGGCGAAGTTTTAGCAAGTTCATAAATCATACTACTTACTTCTTTATCTGTATCGCCACCTGCTGTGCCACCTGTGATTTTTATATCACTGCTAACTCCATAAATTTCACTTACACCCTTTATGATATCTTTACATCTAGCAAACATAAATTCATTAAGTTCAGTTGTTTCGCCCCTTGTTTCACAAGCTAAATACCCGTTTGGCGCTATTACATTTCTACCTTCTCCTGCACGCAAAACACCGACATTTACACGAGTTACACCGCTAGAATGACGAGTAATTCCGTGCATATTAAGGGCCATCTGTGAAGCTGCAAGAAGAGCGTTTTTACCATCTTGTGGTGCTCCTGCTGCGTGAGCAGAAACTCCATTTATCGTTACATCAAATTTAGTTGTAGCTAGAAGTTTATTGCCGCCACAAATTATAGATCCTATTTTATCGGCTTGAAATCCCATATGAGCACCAAGTAAGAAATCTATGCCATCACAAACACCAGCTTTTTCCATAGCTACAGCTCCTCTTGTGCCCTCTTCTGCTGTTTGGAAAATAAACCTAAATTTACCGCTAAAATCATCTAAATTCTCAGCTATTAATTTTGCTAAAGTTAGTCCCATAGTAATGTGAGAATCATGACCGCAAGCATGAGTAATTCCTTTTATATCAGAACAAAAACCTTCTTTAAATGGTCTATGATTATCATCGTTACTTTCAGTAACATCAACGCCATCTATATCAAATCTAAATGCGACAAGTTTTCCACTTCTGCCAGTATCAATCTCAGCCACTAAGCCAGTTAAACCATCTTCCATAACATCTAGGTATTTGATTTGATTATCGTTTAGCAAATTTTTTGCTCTTTTTATAGCTTCTTTGCATGCCTCTTTTGTGCCAAGACCTTGCCTAGCATCAGGCTTTACAACCTCTCTACCCATTTTTAGTTTATAACCAAGTTTGCTTAACTTATCTGCAATAACAGCTGTAGTAAAAAAAGTAAAAAAACCAGTCTCTGGATGTGAATGAAAAAATCTACGAGTTTTAATCATTTCATCTTTTAAACTTAAAACCATATTTGCAATCTTATCCATCTCATTCCTCCTTTTTTATTGACTATTTAACTCATTATATAGTTTTAAATCTTAAATAAAAGTAATATTTTTAAAATTAAGATTTTTTTAATTTTTATATAATATAATCCAACCATATGCTATAACATAAAAACAAAAGGATGACAAATGCGTAAATTTCTACTTATTTTATTATTATGCGTTGGTGGTTTTGCAAAACCAAATGTCTATATACTAGCAACTGGTGGCACTATAGCAGGAGTTGCTAAAAGCAATACCGACAAAGAATACAAAGCCGGAACCATAGGCGTAGAACAGCTAATAAGTGCCGTTCCTGAAATAAAAAATTTAGCAAATGTAAAAGGTGAACAATTTATAAATATACCATCTACAAATATGAATCCAGAAATTTGGCTAAATCTTGCTAAAAAAATAAATACACTACTAAATAGAGACGATGTTGATGGGATTGTGGTAACTCACGGAACAGATACTATGGAAGAAACGGCGTATTTTTTAAATTTAACAATAAAAAGCAAAAAACCTGTTGTATTGGTTGGTGCTATGAGACCAGCAACAGCCATGAGTGCTGATGGGGTTTTAAATTTATACAATGCTGTTGGTGTTGCAAGCGATAAAAATAGTTTTGCAAGAGGAGTTATGGTTGTTATGAATAATGAAATTCACCAAGCTAGGGATGTTACCAAAACAAATACAAGCGATGTTGCAACTTTTAAATCACTGAATTTTGGTAAAATAGGCTCAGTTAATTACGCAAAAGTAGAATTTACAAGCGAATTTAATAAAAAACATACAATAAATTCAGATTTTGACATTATGAAACTAGATAAACTACCACAAGTTGATATCATCTATGCTTACGCAGGAGATAGTGATAAATTTATAAAAACTGCAATTGATAGCGGATCAAAGGGTATAATTCTTGCTGGTATGGGAAATGGAAATCCATCAAAAATAGTTTGGGATGCTTTAGCTAAAGCTAGCAAAAACGCAATAGCAGTCGTAAGAAGCTCAAGGGTTGGAAGTGGTTCAACTAGTCAAAACTCGGTAATTAATGATAAAAAATTTAACTTTATTACAGCTGATAACCTTAATCCGCAAAAAGCACGAGTATTGCTAATGCTAGCATTAAGCAAAACTCAAAACACAAATGAAATTCAAAAAATTTTTGATACTCATTAAAACTATAGCTATATAATATTTGTAACTTTAAATGATATTAAAGTTACAAAAATATTAAGGAGTATTTGTGAATACAACAACTTTTCATTTTGAATTACCAAATGATAGGGAAGATTTGATTGAAATAGCTCAAATTTTATTAAAAACCGCTAATAATCTTAAATCAAAAATGGCAAGTAAAGATGTCCTTGATAAATTATATCAAGAAAGTTTGCAAGAATTAAAAGATCCAGAAATTAGGGCTGTCTTTAAAAGACTAAAAGATAAATAATGCAATATTTTGACATTTATTTTGTAGAAAAAATTCATAATTCAATCATTGATGAAATTGGCGGCATAAAAGGATATAACAAACAAAGCATTAGTTATTTAATTTCGGCATTAGATTAAATTCAAAATGATGATTTTCATCCAAATTTTATAGACAAAATTACACATTTAATTTTTGCTTGTGTAAAATTTCATCCATTTTTAGATGGAAATAAAAGAACAGCAATTCATATAAGTTATGTATTTTGCTAAATTAAATGGAATTAACTTTAATAAAGATTATTTTAAAAAAATGGAAAACATCGTTATAAAACTTGCAGAAAATAGTTTATCAAAAGAAGGTTTAAAAGAGTTTTTAAGAATAGAATTTTTAAACAATGAAATAAAATATTAAATTATTCAAAAATTCTAAAAATAATATTTAAAATAAAATTGCAAAAACTATGAAATATTATATAATATTTACAATCAAATTTTATAAAACACAATTTCACTCACTAGCTAGATCTAACATTGTTTTTTCTAGTATTTTTGCCCCTTTTATAGCATCTTCAAAATTTATGCTCTCATTTATGTTATGACTTATACCATCTTTACAAGGAACAAAAATCATTCCAACACTCTTTGCAATGCCTTTTAAATGCATAGCATCATGCCCTGCTCCACTTGGCATTTTAAGCGAATTTATTTCTAAGTTTTTTGCATTTTCATAAAGTAAATTTATCATATCATCATCAAGTTTTACAGGTTTGTCATATGCTAATTCTTTGATATCATAACTAAAATTTAACTCTTTAGACAAACTTTTTATATAAGCTCTTAAATTTTCATTTACCAAGCCTAATGTTAATTCGTCTATATCTCTAATGTCAACACCCATTACAACTTCTCCTGGAACTACATTTAAAGCCCCAGGAATTACTCTTATATATCCAACAGTCGCTACTGCTGTTTTTTCTTTTTTTGCAAGTTCTTGTGCTTTTAAAATGATATGACTAGCCGCAATTAAAGCATCATTTCTCATATCCATAGGTGTTGCACCACTATGATCGGCTCTTGCTTTTATATTTAGCTCAAAACGAATCGGTGCTGCTATACCAGTAACTATGCCAACACTAAAACCTTTTTGCTCAAGCACTCTACCTTGCTCTATATGAAGTTCTATATAACTTTTATATGTGTTATCTTTTAAAATAGATTTTTGTAAATTTTCAGGCATTAAACCGAAATTTTTCATAGCTTGAAAAACTGAAATTTCATTATCATCTTTTAATTCTTTAACTCTATCAAGACTAAGTTTTCCACTTACTATTTTACTTCCAATTGTTGCCATTTTAAATCTACTCGATTCTTCACAAACAAAAACTATAAGCTCAAGTGGTCTTTTAATTTTAATGCCACTTTCTTTTATACTCATAATAGCCTCAAGTCCTGCCATAACGCCCAAAGTTCCATCATAAAATCCACCCTTTGGAACACTATCTATATGCGATCCAACGCTTACTGCAGGTAAATTTGGATCTATAACATTATCAAATTTAGCAAAAATATTTCCAACTGTATCTATCCTTACTTTTAATCCAGCATTTTTCATCAAATTTATTAAAAATTCTCTTGCATTTTTATCCTCATTACTAAAAGCAAGTCTAGTTAAACCGCCACCATCTAAAGCACCAAATTTAGAAATTTCATCAAAATTCTCTTTAAATCTTTTTTCATTTATCATAGTTAATCCTTTTAGTAAATTTAAATTTATCAATTAGTTTAATTGTATCAAATTTAATAAATTTATAAACTTAAAATTTTTTTAAGCAGAAATATAATAAAATTGCTAAATCCATTTTACGAGGTTAAAAATGACCTACACACAAAAAGATCTCATAAGCACACAAAACCTTACAAAAGAAGATATATTTTCTTTTTTAAATTTAGCTGATAAATTTAAAAATTTAAACAAACAACCAAATAAAAAAGATAATTTGCTTGTTGGAAAAACAGTTATAAATGTTTTTTTTGAAAACTCAACGCGAACTAGAACCTCTTTTGAAATAGCCGCGAAAAGACTTGGAGCGGACGCTATAAATTTCGTAGGCTCAAATAGTAGCACCAAAAAGGGTGAAACACTAATTGATACTATAAAAAACCTTGAAGCTATGAGAAGTGATATTTTCGTAGTGCGTCATGATTGCTCTGGCGTAGCTAAGTTTATAGCAGAAAATACCGATGTTTGCGTAGTAAATGCAGGAGATGGATTAAACGAACACCCATCACAAGCACTTCTTGATCTTTATACTATAAGAGAACAAAGAGGAAATTTAGATAATTTAACAGTAGCCATAATAGGCGATGTTTTCCATAGTAGAGTTGCAAGATCAAACATTTGGGCGATGCAAACACTTGGCATAAAATTAAAAATTTTCGCCCCTCCTATAATGATGCCTCAAGGCATGGAAGCACTAGGCTGCCAAATTTGCAAAAGTATGGAAGAAGCTATTGAGAGAAGCGATGTTTTAATAATGCTTAGAATTCAGCTCGAAAGACAAGATGGAAGTGCTAAATTTCCATCCATTAGAGAGTATTCAAAATATTTTGGATTAACAAAGAAAAAAATGCAACACGCAAAAGATGGTCTTATGATACTTCATCCAGGACCGATAAACCGCGGCGTTGAAGTTGATAGCAATGTAGCCGATGATAAAAGATTTTCACATATTTTAAACCAAGTTGAAAACGGCGTTGCTATAAGAATGGCTATACTTAGCACACTTGATCAAAACAGATACAAAGGCAAATGATGAAAACCCTTATAAAAAATGCAGTTATAGTAAATAGCGATGAGACAATAAAAGCCAATATATTACTAGAAGACGAGATTATATCTCAAATCACAAATGAAGAAAAAATAGCTGATAAAACCATAGACGCAAGCGGACTTTTTGTTGTGCCTGGGCTAATTGATATGCATACTCATTTTAGAGACCCCGGGCAGGAATACAAAGACGACATTATAAGTTGCTCTGAAACAGCTATTGCTGGTGGCGTAACTACGGCTATGTGTATGGCAAACACAACGCCCATAAATGACAACGCATCCATTACAAGACAAATGATAGCAAAAGCTAAAGCAAGAGGACTCATAGACTTGCTTCCAATAGGCGCCATATCAAAAGGTTTTAATGGCGATGCGATAGTAGAAATGGGCGATATGATAGAAGCTGGAGCGGTTGCATTTAGCGACGATGGATTGCCGGTTAGCAGTAGCTTAGTTATGCGCTCAGCTCTTGAATACTCGGCGCACTTTGGATCTTTTGTCATAAATCACTCTGAAGATTGCTCACTTTGTAGGCATGGCGTTATGAATGAAGGCAAAGTTGCAGCTAAACTTGGATTAAAAGGTATGCCAAAAGAGCAAGAAGAGATAATGATATCAAGGGATTTGCTTCTTGCAAAATTAACAGGCGGTCATATCCATGTGGCTCATGTGAGTTCTGCTTGGTCGCTAAAACTTATACAAATGGCTAAAAATGAGGGTATAAATGTAACCTGTGAAGTTACACCTCATCACTTTACTTTTAGTGAAGAAGAGCTTTACGACTATAATACTGCCTTTAAAATGTCTCCTCCACTTCGCACAAATGAAGATATAATTAGTATTAAAAATGGTTTAAAAAGTGGCTTGATAGATGTCATAGCAACAGATCACGCACCACATAGTTGGGACGATAAATTTATAGAATTTGATAAAGCTCCTTTTGGCATACTTGGGCTTCAAACGCTAATTCCGCTTACTTTAAAATTAGTTGAAGAAGGTGTGATTAGTATGCAAAAATTTGTAGAGCTTACTAGCACTAATGCTGCTAAAATTTTGCGTATAAAAAACAAAGGGAAAATAGCTCCAAATTTCTTAGCCGATATTACTATAATAGATCCAAATTTAGAATATATCTATGATGAAAATTTAAACAAATCAAAATCTACAAATTCTCCTCTTTTTGGCAAAAAATTAAAAGGTAGTGCAGTTAAAACTATAAAAAATGGCAAAATAGTATTTGATTTTCCAAATGTTATAGAATAAGAATTTGCATTATATGCTTATTTTTTGCTATAATAAAATATTGTAATAATCATTAAAAAAGGGTTTTAAATGGGTTTCAAACAAAAAATTTATGCCACTATAAGCGTTTTACTTATACTTGGCTATGGAATATTTAGTTTTCTTAGCTATTCAAATACAAAAGAACATATGACAGCAAATAACTAAATTCAAATGTTCTTACTCGTATTAATGAGCTTGATGATTGGTTAGGTTCTATAAGCAATACAACACAAGCTCTTGCTAAGCAAATAGCTAAATTTGATAGTAATCAAACAGATGAGATTATGAGATTTTTAAATGCAGGCATGGATGCAACAGGCTCACACGATGTGTATGCTGCTTATGAAAATAACAAGATGATTGATGGCTCTGGTTGGATTCCTGATGAAAGTTATAAACCAGCCCAAAAAGCTTGGTATACAAAAACCAAATCAGCAAATAAATCAATAATAATAGACCCATATATTGATGAAGAATTAAATGTTTTTGTGATATCAATAACAGCTCCTATAATAAAAGATGGTAAATTTATAGGCGTTGTTGGAACAGATATAAAACTCGATAGATTAGTAAAAATTTCTAAAGAAAATAAAATAGAAGGCGGTGGGCTGTATTTCTTAGATAAAAATGGTTTAGTTTTGGGCTATCCTGATGAAAAAGTGGTTGGCAAAAAACTAGCACAAACTTATCCTGAGCTAAAATCAACCATAAATGAGATATATGCAAATAGTAAAGGTATAATTCATTATTCTCTAGCTAATCAAGAAAAAATTATGGTATATAATACACTAGAAAAAACAGGATGGAAAGTTGCTGCTGCAATATCTGAAAAGACGGCTTATAAAGAAATAGATGCAACATTTAGAAGCTTACTTATATTAAGTGTTGTGTTTATAATTATATCTTTAGCTGTAATTATATTTTTATTATTTATTCTTTTCAAACCCCTAAACCGCTTAGGACTAATGATAAAAGATTTAGCAGTTGGAGAGGGTGATTTAACAAAAAGAGTTAATATAACAGGAAAAGATGAAATAGCTAAGATTGGCAAAGATGTAAATACATTTATACAAAAAATTCAAACACTCATAGTAAATTCAAAAGCAACAAGTTCTGAAAACGCTTCTGTTGCAAATGAACTATCTCAAACTTCACTTGCAGTTGGTAAAAAAGTTGAAGAAGAGAGTGCTGTAGTAAATAACGTAACAAAAGATGGCGAAAAGATAATACAAGATATTAGTGTATCAGTTGAAAATGCTGAAACAAATTCAAAAGAGTTATCAAAAGCAAATGATAGTCTTGAATCTATAAAAAATGATATGGTAAAACTAAACTATATATTAAGCGGTATTGCTCAAAAAGAAATTGAACTATCTCAAAAACTAAATCAAACAAGTAGAAACACTGAAGAAGTTAAAACTGTTTTAACTGTTATAAATGATATATCAGATCAAACAAATCTTTTAGCATTAAATGCTGCTATTGAAGCTGCAAGAGCAGGAGAAGCAGGAAGAGGATTTGCTGTAGTTGCTGATGAAGTTAGAAAACTGGCAGAAAAAACTCAAAAGAGTTTAGATGAGATAAATACAACTATAAATTTAGTAGTTCAATCAGTTAATGATGCAAGCTCTCAAATGGAAGAATCTACTAAAAATATAACAGATGTTTCTGAAAATGCTAAAAGCTTAGAAGATGTAGTAAGTAAAAATACTATTATCATTCAAGAAAGCATTAACTCTAACTTAAATAGTATAAAAGAGTATAAAGAAGTTTCTGATAGTATTAAAAAGATTATGGATAAAGTAAAAGAAGTTGATTCAATTGCTAGTGCAAATGCTAGAAGTGTTGAAGAGATAGCAAGTGCTAGTGAACATCTATCAAATATGACTTCTAAACTTGATAATGAGCTTGGGAAATTTAAGGTTTAGAAATTTGATCAACAATGCAAAATAAACAATGAAAGTATGATTATAACTTTCATTGTTTGTTGATTTTTAACAAATTTTCGATTTAATTTCAATAAAAAAAGTTAATTTAAATGAGTGATGACAGAAAATATAATTGGGAATTTTTAAAAATTAAACTAGATTTTATTAAACCGTTTTTAACAACTTTAATAATTTTAAATGCTGGTTTGATTGGTTATGTTTTTTGTAAATTTTGATAAAAATAGTGGCTTTGGAAATTTTTCAATTTCTTTGGCTATAATTATTTTGGCTATTATTTTTATGTGTTTATTGGTTCATTCTGTTATTATTTTGAAACAAATGAAAGGAATGCTATAATGTTATATGTATCTCTAATTTTGCTAATCGGTTTTGCTGCTGTGATAGCTTGGGGTGGTATTCAAATCGCTAAAGTTTAGTTTGTTTTTGCGTTGGGTTAAAAATGAATGTATGTATAATCCCTGCTAGGGGCGGAAGCAAGCGGATACCAAAGAAAAATATTAAAAATTTTCACGGACAGCCTATCATTGCTTATAGTATAAAAAACGCCATAAACTCAAAACTTTTTGATGAGGTAATAGTCTCTACAGACGATAAAGAAATTTCACAAGTTGCCATAAATTTCGGTGCAAGTGTGCCTTTTATGCGTCCAAAAGAATTAAGCGATGATTTTACACCATCAGGATATGCTACAACACACGCCTTAAATTTCTTAAAACAACAGGGGAAAAATGTGGATTTTGTCTGCACAATGTATGCAACAACGCCATTTTTACAACTAAAATATCTTAAAATTGCTTATGAAAAACTCAAAAATTCCGACGCTTGTAGTGCGTTTTCATGCACTTCTATGCCTTTTCCAATTCAGCGAACATTTAAAATAACACAAGATGAGAGATGTGAAATGTTTTTTAAAGAGTATTTTAGCTCACGAAGTCAGGATTTAGAACCAGCTTATCAAGATGCTGGACAATTTTACTGGACTAACCTTAAGAAAACCTCATCAGATATTTTCTTTGGAAAAGATAGCATTCCTATCATCTTACCACGCTATCTCGTGCAAGATATCGATACTATGGAAGATTGGGTTAGAGCTGAGATAATGTATGAAGTTATACAAAGAGCAGGAATATGAAAAATAAAATTAATTTTTATTTTTTCTTAAATAATTAAAGTATTTTTATTTTTTAACGATATTGTTTTAGCATAATGCAATAAAAATTTAAAGGTTATTTTTGTTTCAAAATAAAAAAATTTATATATCTCCGTATTCAAAAACAAGTGATGTTTTACGAAAAAAACTATTAGACAAATATAAAAATGCAGAATTTTTAGGCTTTATAGATAAAAATCAAATAGGTAAAGATATATTTAAATTTGATGATATTAAAAATAGTAAATTTGATTATATTTTGATACATTCTCCAAATCATTTTGAAGATATATACAAAGACTATAAAAGCGTAAAAAAAAGAATTCTAAAAGTTAAAAATATAGATAATGAGTATGTTTTCTTAAATTACTTTAAAATTAAATTTGAAAAAATATCCCATTTAAGTCAATTTTTTAGAGAATTTATTTTCAAAAACTTAGCTAAATTTTATGATAATTTTTCAAGACGTAGTTATGTATTTATATCTAAAAATTTTATTAATGGAAATAATAAATTTCTTTATCTTACAATGTGTGATAAAAACATTGATTGCTTTATGCTCTCAAATAACAAAAGCCAGATATATGAGTTAAAACAAAAAGGATTTAAAGCATTAAAACTAGATAGTATGCAAGCATATATAAAACTTGCAAAAGCAAAATTTATCATAGTTGATCAAGGCAATAACTCGCATATATTAAATTTAAAATCAAAAAACCAAAAAACACTGCAAATGTGGCATGGAATCCCATTAGAACATATGAATTTACTAACAGATATCACATACGATTATTTTTTATCGACAAGCGAATTTGTAAGCAAAACCGGTTTTAGTAAAGTTTTTTTAGCAAAAAATTTTTTAGATTTAGGATATCCTAGAAATGACATTTTATTAAAAGAAAAATATGATGAAAAAGATCTTATATTTACAGACAAAAAACTATTTAATTTTATAAAAGAAACAAAACAAAATAATAAAAAAATCATCATATATATGCCAACTTGGAGAGAAAGCGATTTTAACTCACAAAAAACACAGATTGAAAATTTAAATCTTGACTTTGATTTATTAGATAGTTTTTTAATAAAAAATGATATATTTTTCATCATTAAATTTCATCCGTTTGTATATTCGCATTGTGATGAGTTTTTAAAAAGTGCTAAATTTCATCATATTTTATTTCATGACGCACAAGGAGATATATATCCATTACTTAAATTTGCAGATATTTTGGCAGGGGATTACTCTTCTGTTTATTATGATTTTTTACTTTTAAACAAACCGCTTTTATTTTATCTTTATGACCATGGAAAATGCTCAAAAATGGCTCACGGATATATTTATGAGTTTGATGATTACAGCCCTGGAGAAAAAGCTTTTAATCAAATAGAGCTACACGAAAAAATAATTAAAACATTAAACGGCAATGATGATTTTAAAGATAAGAGAAAAATTTTGGCAGATAAATTGTTTAAATTTAAAGATGACAAATCTAGTCAAAGGATTATAGAGGTATTAAAACAATGAAAAAACTACTTTTTACACCAGGTCCCGTAATGATGAGCAAAAAAGTGTTAAAAATAGGTTCGACTCAACCAATGTATTTTAGAAATGGCGAATTTTCAAAAATTATGTTTGAATGCAAAAAACTGATTTTAAAATTACTAAATGCTCCAAATGGCAGTGATGTTGTGTTTATAGGTGGTAGCGGTACTTTGGGCATGGAAGCAACACTCATAAATATAATAGAGAAAAACCAAAAAGCCTCTATAATAAACGGTGGTGGATTTGGCGAACGATTTGCCAAAATTTGCAAACAAAAAAGTATAAATTTCAGTGAGATTAAATTAAGATTAGATGAAAATATAAATTTTGATACAATAGATAAAAATTGTAAAGCATTATTTACAAATGCTCACGAAACTACTATAGGTAGAGCATATGATCTAAAAAGCATTGGTGAGTTTTGCAAAAAAAATAAAATGCTTTTTTGCGTAGATGCAATATCTGCATTTATGGCAGATGAAATAGATATGACAAAACAGCAAATAGATGCCATTATCATAAGCTCTAACAAAGGTTTAGCACTACCTCCTGGGCTTTGTATAATCATACTTAGCAAAAATTATATAGAAAATTTAATACCTTGCGATAGCTTTTATATGGATTTTAAAAATTATCTAAACGATATAAAACGAGGTCAAACTCCATTTACTCCGCCTATTTGTATTATTTATCAGCTACTTGAAAGATTAAGAGAGATAGATAAAAAAGGTATATTGTATTTTAATAAAAAAGCTAGTAATTTAGCTAAGTATTTTAGAAATCATATAAAAGATTTACCACTAAAACTTTACTCTAAATTTCCATCAAATGCAATGAGTGCAGTAGAAATAACTAATCAAGAAAGTGCTTTTGAATTTGTTAAAAAATTTGAAAAACTATATAATGTAACTCTTACACCAAGTGGAGGAAATTTAAAAGAAAAATTAATAAGAGTTGGACATTTAGGAAATTTAAGTAAAAAAGATATGAAATTTTTAATCGAATGCTTAAATGAATATTTTAAAGGAAAAAAATGAGAGTTTTACTTATGGCAGCAGGCATTGGAAGTAGAATTTCAAGGCATTTAAGCGGACAGCCAAAATGTTGTGTTTATATCAAAAACAAACCACTAATACGCTACACTTTTGAATTGTTAAATAAACTTGATATAAAAGATATTGGCATTGTTACAGGATACGCACAAAATTATATTTTAAAAGCACTTGATGGATTTAAATTTACTCATTTTAAAAATAATTTTTATGATATCACAAATTCAATAGCTTCTGCATATTTTGCAAAGGATTTTTTAGATGAAAACGATGATTTGATTTTGATGAATGCTGATGTTTTTATAGAGAAAAAAGGACTAGAAATTTTACTTAACAGCGATGAAAGTCCGCTTTTCTTAGCTGATTCTACGCGTATTAAAGAAGCTGATTATAAATTTGCTTGGCAAGATGGTAAGCTAACAAAATATGGCAAAGAATTAAATGAAGATGAAACTAGTGGCGAATATGTAGGTATTGCAAAAATTTCAAAAAAAGATATATGTTTTTTCAAGCAAAATTTAGATAAACTCATAAGCGAACAAAAACACGGTTATTGGTGGGAAGATGTGTTTTATAGAAATATAAATAAAAAACCGGTTTTTATCAAGGATATTAAGGGTGTATTTTGGGCAGAAGTTGATTATATAGAAGATTATGAAAGAATTCAAAACTATTTAAAGGACAAAAATGGATAAGCTAAATCAAGAACTAATAAATAAAATCGAACTTAGTTTTAAAATAGATGAATTAATAGAAAATTTTACTAAAAACAGTGATATTTCAAACGAAGTTATAGAAATTTTAGATGAAAATTTAAAAGATAAAGAGAAAATTTTAGAAAGATTGAAAGATAAAAAAACTGCTTTAATTGATGAAATTCATCTTTATCTAGATAGTATTTATGATACAGATGAGTGTGAAAACTACATAATAAATAGATATTGGCAAAATTCTTATAAAAACAAAACTCCAACATATTTTCAAAAAGCTTATAAGCTTTATTACGAAATATTTTTTCCAAAAATTTTGCAAAAATATTGCAATAACTTTGATACTGCTCTTGAGATAGGTTGCGGAAATGGGATCATTACAGAAATTTTAGCTAAAAAATTTAAAAATGTAATTGGTATTGATTTATCAAAAAATGGCGTAAATGTTGCAAATAAAAATAACAAATTGAAAAATGTTAAATACTTTTGCGATGATGCAAAAAATGCTAAAAAATATATAAGCGGCTCCGGATATAATCTAGTTTTTGCAAGTGACATTATGATGTATTCTCAAGATAAAAATTTAAAAGCTATTTTCGAAGGATTTTTAAGTATTATAAATCCGGGGGGGGGGTATTGCTTATGAGAGAAAGCGTGAAAAATAGCGGTAAAGAGTATCACAAATCAAGACATTATGTAGCGTATTATAGAAATAAAGATTTCTACACACGAGGAATTTTTAAAGACTTTTTTGTAGGAAAATTTCGTTCTCATAGCTATTTGCTTTACTATAGAAAAAAACTTTTCAATGCATTTCCACAACTCCAAGAAGAGTTTTTAAAAAATCCATTACTAATAGAAAAATATAGCAAAAATTTTCCACTTCACGAGCAAAGATCTCAATATATTTATATATACGGACAAAATAATGGATAATATAAATAAAGAACTAATAGAAGCAAAAAAGCGAATAGATGAGATAGATGAGTTAAAAAAATCTCTAGATAGCGAATACAAGACATTACAAGATAAAATTCATCTATATTTTGATAGCCAAACAATAGATACAACAGAAACGGAGAAATTTATAATAAATAGTTTTTGGCAAAAAGCTTATGAAAACTACGCCGATGGTGGATATATTACAGATGATGTAAAAATACGCGAACTTAGATTTCCATATGAATGCAAACTTATTAAAAATATAATAAATAAACATTGCAAAAACAAAAATACAGCCTTAGAACTTGGTTGTGGAAATGGCGATACTAGTAGATTTTTAGCAAGTATTTTTAAAAGCGTAAAGGGTGTAGATATGTCTAAAAAGTGCATAGAAAAAAATATCGCCGAAAATAAGACAAAAAACTTAAAATTTGAGCGCAAAAACGCTTTTGAAGAAAACCAAAAATATGACTTTGTTTTTGCAAGTGATATGTTTATGTATTCACCAGAATGCGATGTTGAGCTAATGTTTGAAAAGCTCTTAAATTTGCTAAATGGGGGGGGGTATTTGTTAATGCGTGAAAGCACTAAAATTATTGGCGAAGAGGATTATAAATCCAAAAACTATGTGGCATATTATAGAAATTTTAAGTTTTACGAAACTGGAATTTTTAAACCTTATTTTATAAAATCATACAGAAATTACGGCTATAATATGTATCATTTAAATAAGTTTTTTAACGTATTTGGAGATAAAAAAAGAGATGAAATCAAGGCAAATCCTATGCTTTTAGATGAAATTGTAAAAAAATTTGTCGATGTGAGTTTAAAAACTTGCCATTTCTTTGTTTATAAAAAACAATGATAAATTTAAACAGTCTAAAAAATAAAAAAATATACATTTATCCACTTTCTGATTCTAGTATAGCATTTAAAAGTTATTTAAAAATAGAAAACGTTGAGATTTTGGGATTCATAGATACAAGTAAAAAGTGCTTACATGGGATTTCTAGCATAAATTTAGATGATGTAAAAGAATTTGATTATATTGTGATTTATTCATCTAATCACGAAAAAGAAATATATGACTATTGTATACATAAAATTTCAAAAGATAAAATTTTATGTGCATATTTAAACAAGTATAAAGAATACAAGCTTAATAGCACGCCACAAGAGCTACCATTTGTGCGTGTATCAAAAATTTTAGATGAAAAAATACCAAAATTAAAAGATGAAATTTTATTTATAGGTTTTCAATTCATTGATTTAAATATCAAATATTTATATTTATATTTTCTACAAAACTCACACTTAAAAATCCATTTAGCCACCTATAACAAAAGAGATTATGAGTTGTATAAAAAAGCAGGATTTGATGTAATATGGTGCGATAGTGAAGAATTTGTAGAACAAGCTCTTAGTTGTAAAGTCAAAGTGATAGATCAAACACCTACAGCTCCGTTTCTTATAAAAGCACTGAAAATAGGAAAATGTGTTCAGTTATGGCATGGTATTACTATAGAAACATTAGGAATTTTAGCGGATTATAAAGTTATAAAATACTCTTTAATGCTTTCTACTTCACATTTTGTAAGTAAATATAGCTTTTCAAAATTTTATAATTATGAAAAAATAATAACTTCTGGATACCCTAGAAATGATATTTTAAGAAAGTTTAAATGTGAAATTTTCAATGTAGATTTAAATTTACTAAATGACATTAAAACTCATAAGTTTAGATATATCATATACACCCCAACGCACAGAGCAAATACTTTTAATAAAAACCCGCTTGATTATGAAATTCTTGATAAATTTTGCAAATTAGAAAATATAAAATTTATCATAAAAATGCACCCGTTTATAGCAGAAAAATTACGAGATGATTTAAATACATACAAAGCAAAAGATAGGAATTTTGAAAATATTATTATTTATCCAGCAAATATGGATATTTATCCAATAATGCCATATTGTGATATGATGATTGCTGATTATAGTTCTATGTATTTTGACTTTTTGTTTGTAGATAAACCAATTGTATTTTTTCCATATGATTACGATGAATGGGTTTTAAGCGAAGGTGGAACTTGCTTGGACTACTTTTCTTATTCTCCGGGTGATAAAGCATATAATCAAGTTGAATTAGAAGAACTAATACTTAAAAATTTACAAAATGACGGGTATAAAAAAGAAAGAGAGAAAATTAAAAAAATAATGTTTGAAAATTTAAAATATAATTCGTGTAAATTAATAGAAAAAGAGATAGAAAAATTATTATGAAGCAAACAATACTTTTTTGTTTCCATCCCGATAGAATAAAAAATTTCTATCCGCTCATAAAATTTCTATCAAAAGAGTTTGAAATTTTAATCCTTACAACATCCAAAAATTTCAAAAAAATAGAGCAAACCGATACGCAAAGCTTTGCTAAAATATATTTTGCCGATAAAGCAAATTTGAGCTTTAAAATACTATCAAAAATGCAAACCTTTTTATCAAAATATGTAAAATTTAGCTTAGCTCAAATAGCATTAAAATATGTTCATATCGGCTATTTTATAAATGAGCATAAAATCACCTCTAAAATCTATAAAAAGCATCATTTCAAAGCGTTAATACCGCATGATGATAGAACCTTTCGCTACTTTATAGGTAGCATAATTTTTGCTAAAAAGCATAATATTCCTATAATTTTACCATATCTATATCTTTCAGGATATTACACTTTGCCAATGTTTCATAATTCAAAATATTGGGAAAAATCGAATCTTTGTAAATATCAAAACTATACTTTCAAAAAATTTTCAAACTACGGTACACAAAAATATGAAGAGCATTTTTATTTTCCAGCTTTTATCATTCAAGCTCAATACTCATATCATAAATTTCTTAGTAAAAATCCATTTTTTACAGGATGTGGCACGAATGATATTGTAATCTTGGATAATGAAATTACCAAATTTCACTACTCAAAAGTAAAAGAAATTGATATGAAAAAAGTTGAAATTTTAGGCGATATCAATTTGGATAATCTCCATAAATCTTACCAAAACAGATTTACCATCAAAGAGAAATTTAAGCAAAAATATCATCTTGATGATAGAAAAATTGCCATTTTCGCAGCTCAACAACTTTATGAGCATGGTTGCTCTAGTTTTGATGAATGTTTGGCTGATAATGAGTTTATTATCAACTCAATTATTCAAAACAATATCCAACTCATCATCTCTCTACATCCTGTGATGAATATTGCAAATTACGCACATTGGCAGCAGAAATTTCCTTGTGTAATTGCTGATGAAAATTTGATGGACTTTTTACCAATTGGCGATATTTTTATACATGGCAATTCAAGCACGGCTATTTGGGCGATTTTTTGTGGAGTAAAAACCTTGAATTTATGGTTTTGGGGCGATGACAGTATTGAGTTTTTTAAGCTGTATAAATCAATGTGGAATTTATATGATAGAAATTTAACCAAAGAAACCATTAAAAAATTAATCGACACAAATATCGATTTTAGCGATGATTGGAACAAAATGGCAAGAGATAAAGTTTTTGATGGTAAAACAAAACAGCGATATTTAAAACTTTTAAAATCGCTATGAAATTTATATGAATTTCATTAAATTTCCATAAATTAAAAAAGCTTTAAAAATTTAAATTTTTAAAGTTCACACTTTTGAAAGCAGAATAAATCGTCATAAAATCAGCTAAATTTCAACACCTTTTACAACTTCTTACAATCCCCAGCCATCATCAACTATGATTGTTTGACCGCTCACAAACTCACTTAAATCACTTAAAAGATATATTAGCGTTCCGCATAAATCCTTTGCATCAAGCATACCTTTGCTAACACAACATTTCCTATACGCCTTTAAAAAGCTCTCAGGCTGATTTTCTAAAATTCCCCCGGGAGCTATCACATTTGAGCGAATTCCTGTATCTTTTAAAAACTTCCCCAAATATCTGCTCATATGAATAATTCCCGCTTTTATGACACTATATTCGATTGGACTTTGCATATTTGTGCCAATATAGTTTTCAAATTTCGGCGCATAAACACCCATAATCGACGAAATGGAAACAATATTGCCAAAGCCTTGATTCTTAAAATATCTTGCAAATTCTTGCGAAGTTAAAATATATCCACCCAAATGCATACTCAAATTTTTTGCAATATCATCATAATCTAGCTCAAAAAACGCTTTTTTGCCCCAATTTTTCGTTCTTGGATAAGCATTATTGACCAATGCATCAATCTTCTTATATTTATTATGCAATGTTTCAATAGCTAGATTCAAACTATCTTTTGAAGTTATATCAAGCTTTATTGTGTCAATTTTAGCAGTTTTTGGCTCTGTTTTACTATCATTTTTCACATTTTCAATCTCTTTTAAAATGTTATTTTTTACATTGATTGCCAAATTTTCGTCAATATCAGCAATAATTGCCACTGCTTCATTCATCGCAACAGATTTTACAAATTCTTTTCCAAGCTTTCCTGCTCCGCCTGTTATTACTATAACTTTATCTTTTAACATTTTTCCTACCCAAACCAGATATTTTTTAATGCTTCATACTCATTTTCAAGTATTGAATATTTATTATTACTAACAAAATTATCATTGATAATCACAACATCCCTTAACAATCCATCATGTTTAAAACCCAGTTTTTCAAAGACTCTTTTCATTCTAGCATTGATTTCAAGCGTTGCAGCTGAGACGCAGTGGAGTTTTAAGTTTTCAAATGCATATCGTGTAGCAATTTTAAATGCCTTTGTTCCAATCCCCTGCCCCCAAAGATTTTTCTCTCCTATCATTATACCAATATCTGAATATCTATTTTTAAAATCAACCGAAACTCGCACAGTTCCTACAAATTCATCACTATTTTTGACAAAAAATCCTTGACACTCTTTTTTTGTAAATCGCTCAAACGAAGCATTCATTAACGCTTCTTTGCTTTCATAACTATTTAAATTATGAGAGCCAAAAAAAATATTCACATCACTATCCATAAGCCACGAGTAATATTTATCTCTAAGACTAATATTATTTATCTCTTCATCATAGCTTATAAGTGTTACATTATCATACTCTAAAATCATTCAACTCCTTTTGCGACAATATTTTTGAAATTTTCAATATCATTTAATAGTAAATTTTGATCAAAATATTTGATTGCCTTGTAAAAACTTACCATTTTTGCACCCATTCCACGCTTAAAATATCCTATATTTGTCTGCTTTGTATCGCAATAATTCATAAATCCTACAATCTCGCTATATTCGCAAGGCTGGCCAAATTCCATAACCTTATATCCAAGCTTTGAAAAATACTCATTCGCACTCCATAAAATCGGATGATAAATGGTAAGTTTTTTATCATTATAATCTGGATCATCGGCACCGCTAAAATATACAACGCTATCAAAATGGTGCATAAAATAGCACATTCCAATAAATTTCCCTTTAAATTTCAAAGCAATTATAGTCGCAAATCCATCTTTTAAAAGCTCATATTGTCTATCAAAACTCATTTTACCTCTGGTTTGTCTACCTGAACATTTCTCATGAAGCAGTCTGTAATTTTCATGAATTGCGTAATCTTGGTTTTTATCATTCATTATAACAATTTCAAAATCGCTATTTTTTAAAACCCTGTTGATTAAAGTTTTGTAATTTCCTTTTATCTCTCGCCAACGATTTTCTTTGCTTTCATCAAGTTTTGCCACGCAAGTATTGGCACTTGTGTCTATAAATCCATATTTTATAAGCAAATTAAAACGCATCGTATAAGCAAGCATATCAATGCAAAACATAATCTTACTCACATTTAATCTCTTTGAAATTTCAAAAATTTCAGCGAAGATAAGATCATAAATTTTCTTTGATTCTCCAAGTGGTGCAAAACTAAAGCCCCCCCCAGGGAAATTTGAATCAAGTTTTGATTTTTTTCTATCGGTAAAAAGCAAATTCCCGCACAGCTATTGTTTTGTATCACTACGAAGCTTTCATCACGAATAAGCAAATTTGAAGCAAATTTCAAAATTTCAATATATTTTGGCATAAATTTTACGCTACAATGATGGCTATTTAAATACTCATTCCACCTTATAAAAAACAATTTTTCATCATCTTTTAGCCGTATGATTTCTATGCTCAATTTGCCTCCTTAATCTACTATTTTTGAATTTCTAAAATTCCCCAATTCATCAGCATTCCACCCGAAATTTGTATCCTTTGAACACTTTTGTTTTTTAAAATTTTTTCACAAAAAGTCCCAAGACCTCTGCCTTTGTAGTCAAAATCTACATTTGTATCAAATTTATGCACCTTAAAATGGCTCACTTTATTTTCAAGCCAATTAGAAATTGTTTTAAGAGAATATGTGTTGTAGTTACAATAAACATTTTCTCTACCTGCTGGTGTCGTGTGATCCAAACATCTTGAATATATATCAACATCAAAATCTACATTAAAAAGCGAACTAATATATATAAATCCACCATCTTTGGTTATATCGATAAGCTCATTTAAAGCTTTTTCGGCTCTATCCAAACACATTAAAGCTTGCCAACAAAATACAAAATCAAATTTTTTATCAATCTTTAAGTCATATATATTTCCAACATAAAAAGAAAATCTATCCGAATTTTCACGGTTTATCTCTTTTGATATGGATATTGCATCCTCTAAATAATCGACCAATGTGAAATTTGATAATGCGTTTTTCTTGCTAAGCCAATAACTCAAACTCCCCCCCCCCCCCCCCACAAGCAATATCCGCTATCTCTAACTTGCCTGAAAAATGCTTGTTATTTGATAGTAACTTTTCTAAAAATTTTTGTTGCTCCGTTTTTGTGATAGCTGATTTTCTATAATACAAATCATTCTGCTTTGCATTAGCTTTCAAAAATTTTTGATACTCGTCAAAATGTTGCATATTTTCTCCTTTAATTAAATTTTCTAAACACAGGCTTAATTGCTTCACCCATAAGATATTTTTCATAACCCTCATTTAACGCTTTTTTGTAAATTTCAAGCGCTTTTATCGCAGCGTTTTCGGTGATTTCTAACTCTTTTTCGCCGTGCGAATGTGATAATGCTATGTATGGCATTAAAACCTTTGATTTTATCATCTCTTGAATGAAAATGGTTCTAAGCTCCAAGGAAATTTCGCCCTTTCTATCAAATGTCAAAAAATATGGACTGCACTCAATTCCACTTACTACAAAATTTTTCTCTAAACCGAAATCTTTTGATAAAGCGTTTAACATATCCATAAGCTTTTTACCAAATTTCCACATATGATCGATTACATTATCTTTTTTTAAAATTTTCATCGTTTCTACAAAAGCCCCAAGTGAGCTCATCTCGGCTCCATGCGTAGTCGATAGTAAAAATACTCTCTCAGTGCCTTTAAACTCAATGCTGCCAAGTTGCATTATCTCTCTTTTTCCGCCAATTGCCGCTACCGAAAAACCGTTTGCCATAGCTTTGCCAAATGTGCATAAATCAGGCTTCACCGAATAATAGTGCTGAGCCCCTTTAATGTGCCATCTAAAACCTGTAATCATCTCATCAAAAATCAACACAGCACCAAATTTAGTGCAAATTTCTCTAACCTGCTGCAAAAAATTATTTTCTGGATGATGTGTAGATGCGGGTTCTAAAATCACACAAGCTATTTTATCTTTGTGTTTATTAAAAAGCATTTCTAACGACTCAATATTATTATAATTAAACAATAAAGTGTCATCTTGAATATTTTTTGGAACACCACGCTTAACAACAGTGCTTCCTATAAACCAATCATCGTAACTAAAAAACGGATTTTCAAAACATCTGGCAATCAAATTTCTACCCGTATAAGCTCTACTTAGTTTTACCGCTGCACTAGTAGCTGTTGAGCCATTTTTGGTGAATTTAACCATATCCACACAATCAATCATATCTATGAAAGTTTCAGCCGCTTCAAGCTCGATTAGCGACGGTCTGCTAAGATTATTGCCATTTTCAATCTGTTTGATTGCAGCTTTATTAACTCTTTCATCGCTATAACCGATATTTACAGCTCTAAGTGCCATTGCATAATCTAAAAGTTCATTATCGTTGTGATCATACACATACGCACCTTTGCCACGTTTTAAAATTTCAGGTGCATTGCTTGGAAATTGATCATAACCTCTTGAATATGTGTGCGCACCGCCTGGAATTGCCTTTAACAATCTTTCTTGATATCTCATTTGTATCCTTTTGCTTTCATCAACGCTTCAACCATGATAAAATCATCAATATCATCGATCTCTAACGATTTAAATTTTTCAACCTCATATCCCAATGTTTTTTCATGATAAAAACTCTTTTTTTCTAACAAAACATCAGTTTTTGATACATAGATCGTGCCTTCGAAAAAATAGACATCATCGATATCTTGTCTTCTAAGCACTTTCATATCTTTGTTTTCATATCCGCTAATAAAGCCTTTATCGTCTTTTTTAACCAAAAAAGCGGGATGTTGGCTTTCTGTCTTGCAAACACCTACAATAGAATCTGCAATATCGCTATTTACTAAAATTTCAATAGCTTTATCAATATCATCAGCTGTTCTTAAAGGCGAAGTGGGTTCTAAAAGCACGGTATAATCAAATTCTTTGCCAAGTTCATTTTTGTAAAACAAAATAGTATGTTTTAATGCATCAAATGTTGTAGAATCATCTTGTGATAAATTTTCAGGTCTTAAAAAAGGTGTTTTTGCTCCAAATTTATTGGCAATTTGAGCAATCTCCCGGCTATTTGTGCTAAGAACAATCTCATCTAAATATTTACTCTTTTTTCCTGCTTCAATACTCCACGCTATAAGCGGTTTTTGGCATAAAATTTTAATGTTTTTACCAACCAAGCCCTTGCTTCCACTTCTAGCAGGAATTATGGCTAAAAAAGTTCTATTTTTATACATCGATATTAGCCCTTTCATACTCTTCGTGTCGTCCAATATCAATCCAATATCCGTCGATTTTATACACAGAAGTTTTTAAATTTTCATTAATCAGCTTTAAAAAGAGATTTGGCATATCAAGATAACTATTTTTATCCACGAAAGATAGACATTTTGGATCTAAAATGTAAATTCCAGCGCTCACACAATATTTTTCCAACGGCTTTTCGCTTATTTGAATAATATAATCATCTTTTTCCTCAATCACTCCATAAGGCACCTGATACTCAAATTCTCTCGTTCCCATTGTTGCTAGTGCATTTTTTTTCATATGTTTTTCAAGCATTGAATCAAAATTTACCTCGCTTAAAATATCGCCATTCATCACGAAAAATGGCTCTTTTGGTATATATTTTAAAATTCCAAGTGCTCCTGCTGTACCCAGTCGCTTATCTTCTTTGACATAATCAATCTTTGCACCGAATTTCTCGCCATTTTGGAAAAAATCTTCAATCACTTCGCTTTTATATCCTGTGCAAAGCGTTATATTTGTATAGCCTTGCTTAACAAATCTCTCTATTATAATTTGCAAAATCGGCTTTGAACCGACTTTAAGCATAGGTTTTGGAATACTCTCTGTTAGCGGCCTAAGTCTGCTTCCAAGTCCTCCAACCATCAAAATCACTTGATTTATTTTGTTTTTGGGTTTTACAAGCTCTTCAATCTTTTTTAGACCAAGTAGAGTGCCATTTTCATCAATTATAGGTATTTGATATAGATGTTTTGAAAGTGCAAGTTTTAAAATTTGTTCTTGCGAATCGCCAACTCTTGCAAAAGTAGGATTTTTATAAAATATTGGCTCAATTGGGCTATCTAAATCTGCTCCATTTAAAAGCGCTCTTCTTATATCTCCATCAGTTAAAGTGCCAATCAATCTCTTTTTCTCATCCACAATTATAGCGATCTTTGACGCACCTTTATTGATAACTTTTAACGCTTGTTTTATAGTGCAATCGGCTTTTAAGCTCATATCATCAGCATTAATCATAAAATTTCCTTTAATAACATAAAACTCTCAGCAAATTTAGCTGAGCACATTGAGCCTCTAAATTTGGCCAACGCTTCTACATTTTCTATACTTCTTGGAAATGGAAAATCCTTTATTTCGCTGGAATATATTCTTAAAATTTCACACTTTTTTTCAAAAAATTGATCAATATTGCTAAAAACATTAGGAATAAAGCTACTGTGTGTTAAAGCAGGTGCAAATTCCGTTTCGCTTACAATCTCCATCATATATATTTTCTTGACAAAAGAATACCGAAAAGTTTTCAAGCAGCTAAATGACGCTTCAAAAATTTTTCTATGATCTGAATGCACATCACCCAAAAATGGCAAATAAACTATATTTGGCTTTATCTCGCAAATAATGGCAGAAATTTTCTCTATTAATTGAGTCATTGGATATTCATCAACTCTTGCTGTTTCTAAACAAAGATTATAAACACCATCAAATTTATAAGCATTTTCGACCGCCTTAATCTCTTGCTGTCTTGTTTTATAATAAATATTATTTTGATTCATCCGTGTGCAAATAAGCCAATAAATTTCATCGCCATTTTTTTTATGTTTTAGCAATGTTCCGCCACAACCAAGAGTCTCATCGTCAGGATGAACACTAATAACTAAAATTTTATTCATACCAATTTTTCTTTAACATACCATTTTTTATCACTTAAATCAACCTTACTTAGAAATTCCACAATCTTTTTATGTGCATATCCATCTCCGTAAGGATTGATTAGTTTTGCTACAAATTGCCTATAATTTTCATCAAAACAAGCCTTTTGCAAAGCATTTTTGATTTCATTAATATTATGCGAAACAAATTCTACATTTCCCGCATTTAATCGCCCTTTTTGTCTATTTCCTACATTGACAACAGGGAGTTTATAAAGCGGGGCTTCTAAAATTCCCATACTTGAATTTCCTACCAAAGCTTTTGCATTTCTCATCAAATTTACGAAAATTTTTCGTGGCAAGGTTTTAAAAAACTGCACATTTTGATTTGAATTTTCTTTAATTGCTCTTAAAATATCATATGATCCCGGATCTGTATTTGGATATATGCCTACAACTTGCAAATTTTTCTCTCTTGCAAATTCGCTTACAGCCTTGATTGTAACACTCATTTGCTCATAAGCACTGCTAATTTCCGATGATAAAGGGTGTTGCAAAACAACAATATAATCAGAAATTTCAAATTGCAAAAATTTCTCAATCTCTTTTTTGCTCAATGTTTTAGTTTTAAGAATATTATTTAACGCAGGATTTCCACTAAAACAGATTCGAAATTCCTCTTCGCCCAGTTTTTTTAAATTATTTGCATATTCCTGTGCGGTAGTAAAATGAATATGTGCCAATTTGCTGCAAGCCATTCGAATAGGATCATCAGCATTGCCAAATACAACATCGCCTCCTCCAATATGCGCGACCAATTTGCCCATATAATTACCAACAATGCAAGTTGCAATACTCTCTTCTCTATCGCCTACAAAAAGCAAAATATCTGGATCTTCTCGCTCCACACTTTGAGTTAGTGCGCAAATCAACAGCCCAACGCCTTTTGAACGCTGAATAATTCTGTTTGTCATCAGTAAATAATCGATTTTTTCGCATATTTCAAAGCCGTCATCTTGAATATTTTTCAAACTATATCCATGCCAATCAGACAAATGAGCACCCGTCACAACAAGCTTTAAGCTGAAATTTTCATTGTTTTGCAACTCTTCCAGCACAGGATACAATATATCGTATTCTGAACGAATTCCAGTGATTGCTAAAACTTTCTTTTTCATCTTTTATCCTATTAAATTTTTCACTTCTAGCAAACTCTTTATATTATTACATTCATCGCAATCAAATAGAGCCATATGTCCATTTAACAATCTATATGCCAAAATTCCAGCACTTTTTGCCCCTTTTATATCGGTTAATGGATTATCGCCTATAAAAATCACCTCATCTGGATTTAAATTTAGCATTTCAACTGCTTTTAAAAATGACTTTGGATGAGGTTTTTCACACTCTTTTCCAAATTCTCTTGCATAAACAATATTTTTTATATATTTTTTCACATTAAGAACTTTAATCTTATTTTTTTGCACACCGACAACGCCATTTGTTACAATTGCCATTTTCACGCCTCTATTTTGCAAAAATTCTAAAATTTCAACACTATCGTCATTTAAAGATAGCAAACAATTTAAATTTTCATATATCTCAAACATCTCATCGTGTGCTTTTTTGGAATAAATATTAAGTCTTTTTAGAATATCGCCAAAAATATCGATACTTTTTAATCTCATCTCATCCGTGAAAATTTCTTTCATTTTTTCAAATGAAATTTCATATCTTTTAGCAAAAATTTTAAACATCTCGTAAATGTAAATTCTATCATCATAAAGCGTATTATCCAAATCAAAAATAACCCCTTTAATCATAAAAAACCTCTTCATAATATCTAGCCATTTTTAAGCCATATTTAACATTTTTTGCTTTGATTTTTTTGTTGTGTATAAAATTATCAATCATAAGCAATATCCAGTTTTCACTAGCTTTCATTCCCAAAGCCATCCCGCCTGCAATTCTAGGATTTACTTCAATAAAAATAATATCTTTGTTGCTTACAAATAGCTGAAAATTTACAGCGCCATAAAATTTGATATTTCTTGAAATCTTTATAATCTCTTTGTTAATATCGGCTCTAAACTCGCTGATTCCTTTTGTTGATTTGCCATCTTTTACATCAATTCTTTTTCTTGGAATAATATATACCGCTTCGCCACTATTATCAAAGAGACAATCTACCGTATATTCGGCGCCATCTACCTTTTCTTGTGTGATAAAATCTGATATCGTATCATCAAAAATTAGCAAATCTTTTGCTCCACGCCCAAATCGTGGCTTTATAATCTCATAGCGATTATAAAGTTTTGTTTTTGGCGTTTTTATACCGATTTTCTTGAAAAATTGATAGGTTTTGTATTTATCCAAAAATAGCTCAATCGTTTCAAATGGCGATATAATCACATAAATTCCCTTTTCTTGAAAATATTTTACTCTTTTTGCCCAACCCAAGAGCATTTCATCAAAACTCGGAATCACAATATCTATTTTATGTTCTAATAGCGACTTTTCCACCTTTTGCCATAAATTTTTATCACCAAATTTTGGAAAAATAATGAAATCGTCACACATTTTTTTTGCCGCATTAAAATCATCAATATCGCTACCACACGCTAAATTTCCGCTTTCGTGTATGTTTTTTATCATAAAATTTGAACTCAAACTCCCAGAAGCTTCAATCAAAATTTTATACATCATTCAACCACCATATAAGCGATATTTGGATCAAAGTTAAATTTTTTGATTCTTACATTGTTAAAGCTTTTAAAAAACTCAAAACTTGCAATGCTTTCACCTTTCCAAAATTCATTATTTATTTCATCAAATGCAATAATACCGCCTTTTACTACACGATTTGCAAAATATTCAAGTGCTGTTTTTGTAGGCTCATAAATATCAAAATCTAAAAATAACAAACTGATTAAAAGATGTTCATTATCTTCTAAATATTGCGGTATTGTCTTTGTTGCATCGCCTTTGACCAATTCAATTTTACCTATATGATTTAAAAATCTATTTTCGTCAAATTCTTTTATACAATCATTT
Source organism: Campylobacter sputorum subsp. sputorum (assembly GCF_008245005.1). NCBI lineage: Bacteria > Pseudomonadati > Campylobacterota > Epsilonproteobacteria > Campylobacterales > Campylobacteraceae > Campylobacter > Campylobacter sputorum. Next base: position 1,558,326 of record NZ_CP043427.1, read on the forward strand.
AATTCACTCTGAATTTCATTAAAGGATGAAAATTTGCCAACTTCTAAATTTTCATGATTGACAGATTTTAAATCCTCTTGTGCAATTGATGGAAATCCCTCAAATGTATCAAACCCTATCACTTTTCTATCCAAGCCTAAAATATCAAGCCCTGCACAAAGTTTAGCCCATGCCATTAGCCCCCCCATAATGAACACCACACTCTACAATTGAACCTTTTGCATCCTTTATCATCTTAAAAAGTTCATATCTTGCCAAAAACCTACTCAAATCTTGCCTACGGACATATTTTTCAAAATTTCTAAGCTTTATCTCTTTATCATAGTCATATTTATCGATTAAATGCATATTTTTCCAATCTTTACACTCTATAAAAACTCGATCAAATCATCTTTGTTATAGTTTTTATTTGCTTTTTTACCAACTATTTCATACCAAAACATAGGATTTATACCATTTGCAGGGCGTTTGGTGCTTAAATTTTGCTCAGTGAAAATTCCACCTTTTTTTATTGCCGCTTTTGCAATTATCGATTTTCTAGCCACTAAAATATTTTTTTGCTCACTTTCGCTTACCTTTTTTATGCCATCACCCAAGGCTAATTCGATATTTCTTATAGCTTGTATCATAGCTTTTAGCTCTTTTGGTTCCAAACTTGCACTATGATCTGGGCCTTTCATTGTTTTATCAAGAGTAAAATGCTTTTCTATGATACTTGCACCCATCGCAACCGCAGCTATTGGAATTTCTATACCCAAAGTGTGATCACTATAACCAAATTTTAACCCAAATGCTCTACCTATCGTAACCATAGCCTTTAAATTTACATCACACATTGGTGTGGGATACTCGGTATTTGCATGTAAAATAGTGATATTATCTCTATTTGTTCCATTTTTTACTAAAATATCAATCGCACTTTCTATCTCACCCAAACTGGACATTCCTGTTGATAAAATAATTTTTTTATTTAGCGATCCAATCGATCTTAAATATGGCAAATTTGTGATTTCCCCGCTTGGAATTTTAAAAATATCCAAGCCTAAATTTGAGAGCAATTGCACACTTTCTACATCAAACGGAGTAGATAAAAATATGATTTTTTGCTCATTGCAATATTTTAAAAGCTCAATATGATTATCTTTGCTAAGCTCTAAATGTTTGAGCATATCAAATTGACTCTCTTTATCATCGCTGCTTTTTTGCTGATATTTAGCCTTAGAAGCGCTTTTTACAACCAAATTTTCAGCTCTAAATGTTTGAAATTTAATCGCATTAGCACCTGAATACACTGCAATATCGACCATTTTTTTAGCTAAATCCAAATCACCATTATGATTCACTCCCGCTTCTGCTATCACAAAAACACCCATTTTATCGCCTTTGATAATCGAAATTTATGCTGTTTTTAAGCACCAACCCATCACCTATATCGTTTAACACACTCACACCAGCACCGATAATACAACCTTTGCCGATTTTAACATACTCTTTTGCAACCGCATTGCTGCCAAAAAAACTATCATCGCCAATCACAACACCACCATTTACGACACTTGCTGTAGATATGTGCGAAAAATCGCCAATAATTGCGTCATGCTCAATTAACGCTTTTGTATTAATAATGCAGTTTTTACCAACAATGGCACTTGAATTAATCAAAGCATTATGCATAACCACACTTCCTTCGCCAATTTTCGCATATTTTGAAACATAAGCAAAAGGCGAAATGATACTTGGTAAATTAAAACCAATTGCTTTTAATTGCTCATAAATTCGCTTTCTGGATGCAGATGTTTTAATCTGTCCAAGAGAAATTATTGCATTTTTACAATGTTTAAAAATTTTTGTTAAATCGCTCTGTGTGCCAATTATCTCATATCCAAACAAATTTTGACCAACTTTTTCATCAATATCAATAATGCCAAAAATTTCAAATCTCTTCTCACTCTCAACAACATCAATAACACTCCTACAATGTCCGCCACCGCCTATCAAAATAATTTTATCCATTTAAATCCTTGCTGAACTTGGTAAATTAGCAACCCTTTGACTTAAAATTTTAGCATTTTTAAGCTCATCTTGCTGGGAGTGTTTAAACATTTCAAGCTCACTCATAAGTCGCCAAATTCTTCTTGTAAAAACGCCATTTTCATTTGAATATCGCAAAAAACCGTTCTTAATATTCTCGCTATCAAAACAGATTGCATTTAGCCAAAAATTCGCTTTTGCGTCGCTACTTTCATCAATAAAAGTTATATTTTTAAACTTAGCAAAAAATTCTTTATAAAGCATCGCTAACTCTCTTTTACTAACTAAAAATTTATCCAAATTTTCAAGCTGTGCTACCAATAAAGCGGCGTTTAAATTGGGTAATCTATAATTATAGCCGATTTCATCGTGAATATACTCATAAGGATGTGGAATTTTCGCTGTTGTAGTGAGATGTTTGGCTCTTTTTGCTAATTTTTCATCATCACACACAATCGCCCCACCGCCACCACTTGTAATAATTTTATTGCCATTAAAGCTAAAAGTTCCGATTTTTCCAAAGCTTCCTGTATGTTTGTCTTTATAATAGCTTCCTAAACTCTCCGCCGCATCTTCAATCAAATCAATATGCCAATATCTGCAAATCTCATCAATCTCATCAACTTTGCACGGAAAACCAAAAGTATGCATAATCACACAAGCTTTTATAATATTTTTTGTTGTTTTATTGATACATTTTTCGCCTATTATTTCGCAGTTTTTCTCTAAAAATCGCTCCAAAGCTTTTGGACTTAGAGATAAATTTTGCATATCCACATCAAGAAAAATCATCTTAGTGCCAACATATGAAATCGCATTGCAAGTGGCTACAAAAGTAAGCGGTTGAGTGATTATCTCATCATTTGGTTTTATATCTAGTAATTTTAGTGCAATATGCAAGGCAGATGTCCCATTTGTCGTGGCTACTGCAAATTTTCTACCGACAATATCGGCAAATTTTAGCTCAAATTCATCCACATATTTTCCTACACTGGACACAAAGGTACTATCGATACAATCTAATAAATATTTTTTCTCATTGCCGATAAATCTGGGCTCATGAAGTGCAATAGTGTTTTTATCGGGATAAAGCGAGCGTATAAAATCCAAAATTTCATCAAACATTGTAAATTTCACTTTTATATTTTTTTAAATTTTTCTTATCGCTAAACCAATCAATTGTGATTTTAAGCCCTTTTTCTAAGCTAAATTTGGGCTGAAAATTGCTAAGACGTTTTATTTTTGAGTTATCGCATTTAAGCCTAAAAACTTCGCTTTTTTTAGGGCGAATTCGCTTTTTATCTTCCAAAATTTCAATATTTGATGAAGTTAATTTCTTAATCATCTCAAATGTATCTTTTATACTAATTTCGCTATTTGATCCTATATTTATAACTTCGCCGATGCTATTTTCGCATTTTGCAATCTCCAAAAACCCTTCGCAGGTGTCAAGAACAAAGTTAAAATCTCTAGTAGGTGTTAGATCACCCATTTTGATCACTTTTTTATTATTTAAAATTTGTATTATGATATTTGGTATTACCGCTCTTGCAGACTGTCTAGGTCCATAAGTATTAAAAGGTCTAGCAACACTCACAGGAAGATCAAAAGAGTTATAAAAGCTAAGTGCTAACATATCAGCCGCTATTTTACTCGCACTATATGGACTTTGTGGTTGTAAAGGGTGATTTTCATCAATTGGGACATATTGGGCTGTGCCATAAACTTCACTGGTGCTGGTGTGAATGAATTTCTCTAAATTTGAGCTTTTTTTAGCAGCTTGAAGCATATTTAAAGTGCCTTGAATATTGGTATCTACATAACTTTGCGATGCTTGATAAGAATATGGTATAGCAATTAATGCACCAAGATGAAAGATTGTATCGATATTTTGAAGCAATGTTTCACAAAAAAAGCTATCTCTTAAATCGCCGCTTACAACCTCCATTTCTCTTAAATTTTTGCAATCTTCAAGCCATCCCCAAAAATTAAAAGAGTTGTATTGGCTTAATGCTTTTACATTATATCCACGCTCAACAAGCATTTCACAAAGATGAGAGCCAATAAATCCATCAGCTCCCGTAACTAAAACATTTTTCATCATCTATCCTTGAAAACTCAAACATCTTTTGCATAGCTCCAAGCCCCCCCCATATCAAAATTTCCGCTTTTATGAGCGCTTCGAATAAGATTAAATCTATCTGAATTATACAGCTTTAAAAAATCGTTTTCAAGCAAAGAGCCAAAATTGATCTCATCGAAATAATCTTTACAACAAAGTCCAAGCGAACAATCTGAATTGATATAAATTTCATCGAACGCAATTGTACATTTTCGTAAAATTTTTGTCGTCTCAACCTTAGTTATAGCCGTAAAACCAAGAGGATAATACCAGATGTGATCGATTTGATCAAAATTTTGGGCAAAAATTTTCCTAAAAGCGCTTTGTAACTCATCTTGTGAAATTTTATTTAAAACCGAACTTATGATAAGTTTTACATTGTGAAATTTCTCTTTTTTCAATTGTAAAAGTGCTTTGAAATTCTCTATAACCCTATCAAAATCATCTTTTTTATGAATTAATTTATAATCATTTTGATTAATTGCATTGATGGAAAATTTAATCGAATCAAGCCCCGCTTCGAGAAGTTTTTGGGCTTTATTTTCTCTGCATAGTGCGCCATTAGTGCTAATATAAACATATGATATTTTATATTTTTGCTTACAAAGTTTGACAATATCCAATAAATCCTTATTTAAAAAAACTTCACCCTTTGCCGAAAGCCCTATTTCGCTAACTTCAACATATTTAAGCACATTATCCATAGTTTTTTCAAAATTTTTCAAGCTTGTAACATTTTTAATCGTGCGTTTATCTCCATTTGAGCAAAAGCTGCACGAATGATTACAAAATGTACAAATATCAAAATTTAGTTTTTTGTGCAATTTATAGCCTTTGTATCAAGATCTCCAACACTATCGACCTCAACCCAACCGCCTTTGACTCGTATGGGCTCAACACAACCAAATTTATCAATAATCATCTGAATAAAACTTGTCATATACATATTTTTAAAATCGTTGCCGTCATAGGTTTTATCACGATCTAAACTATCATAAAATTTTATTATCGTTGGCAAAAAATCGCCATTTATTTTCATAAGCCCCATATATTGTGCTTGAATTTCATCATAGCTAAGCGGTTTTTTACCAAGTTCTACAATCTTTTCATCCTTGATTTTTAGCGTCTCAGCGTCGCTTAAAGGATCATTCATTCGCTGTTTCCATAAATCTCTCCAGGCTAAATCCACCATAACACCAAATTTATTGCTAAATTTCAAAACCTCTTGCAAAATTTTCTCACTATAAACAATATCCGCATAGCTAATCACAATATCGCCTTTTAAAAACTCTCTTGCGCAAAATAGCGTATAAACCATATTTGTCTTAGCAAAATCGGTATTTTCATAAAATTTCACATCTTTATGTTTTAAAAAATCTTTAAGTATATCAAATTTATACCCACCAACTACGGCAATTTGCTCAAATTTATCATTTGCTACATCTAAAATTTGAGATATAATCTCCTTATTTTGATATTTAACCATACATTTTGGCACATCATTTGTCAAAGGTCGCAAACGCTTCCCCTTACCTGCTGCTAAAATAATAAGTTTCACTAAAACTCCTTGCAGTAAGTAAAATTCTCATCATATTTTACCTTGCTTTTTGACAATCTTACCGCTTTTTAACAATAAATTCTCTTAAACTTAGGCACAATTCATCACGCAAAGGCAAATTTATCCATTATTACAAACTTTTTTACATAAAAATATTTAAAAAAAAGAGTATAAAAATTCACAATACAACAATTGCTTTGTGAGCGAACGCAGCAAATAAGCTTAAAAATGAAAAATTTTTAACTAAAAAAAACTTTTAATAAGCAAATTTTGAGCTTTACTTGGAGGATTTTCTCTCTCGCTATGCCACATAATGCCTAAAATTTTATGCTCTTTATGCTCAATTGCCCTAATAATATTATCGCTTTTAGCACTTAACATAAGCTCATCGGACAAAGTATCGATAAAAAAATTGGCATATGAATTTACGCTTTCAATCTTACTAAGCTCATCAAAATATTTGCTATTTGGAGAAACTTCGAGCTTATGTCTGATATTAACCTGATTTGAAATTTCTTTGAAAGTTGAGCCAAAAAACTCTGCTATCACCTGCATACCACGGCACACACCAAGTAAAGGAATTTCACGCTTTATACAAAATTCTATCAACTTTTTTTCAAAATCATCTCTCTTTTTTGAAAGCTCATCACCGCTTTGACTAAAAAGATCATTTCCGCCACTCAATATTACGCCTTGAAATTGCAAACTTTCATAAATTTTCTCTATATCAAACTCACACATCAAAACAATAGGAATACAATTAATTTCATTAAACAAAACAGCCCAATTAATATCTAAACATTCTCTAATTTCGTAATAATTGGTATTTTTATATAAGCGTTGTGTGATAGCAATCTTTTTCAAGATATAACCTTTATTTTTTTAGCTCCTGCGTCAATTTGAACACTATTTGCTTTTGCAATTTTATCAAAAAGCGCTTCTCCGCATCCAATGACCGCTACAATACCAAGTTCCGCACATCGTATAGCCATATGAGAATTTGCACCACCCCAACAAGTTACAAGAGCTAAAATATTTTTGGAAAATAAAAAATCATACCCAGGATCTGCTGATTCAACGCAGACAATTTTATTTTCAAAATCACCGCTTTGAATTGTAGAAATTTTACCTAAAACACTTTTTTGAGTGATGAAATTAGGTTCATTTTTTTCTAGAAAAAAGTTGTAAATATCATCTTTTTGCGCAATTAAAGCAGGAAGTTTTAAAGCTTTGCTAAGATTGTAAGATTTTTTATTTTTTTGTATATTATTAAGAAAAATTTCTCTTAAATCGAGCTCATCAAGTGTGCCATAAAGTCGCTTAATCACACTAAAATCAAGAAAAGCTAAATCGTTTTTATCGATTTCAAAACGAGCACCAAGCTCTTCAATAAATTTCAACATCTGGCTCAAACTTTTAGTAAATATAAATTTAGCATACTCTCTACCCTCAATTGCTAATTTGATAAAATTAATAAACTCATCAAAACTAGAATTGATTCCATACTCATTCAAAAGCGTAGAAATTTGCTCTTTTTGTTTTTTACTAAATTCAAACTCAATTTCCTTTGGTGGCTTTGAAATACCCGAAAAATAACTATCATAAGCCTCATCATATCGATTTGAACAGATATCATAAGTTCCAGGACGCAAATGCCCATAAATTTTCAAAAATTCATCTTTATTTAACTTCGAAATATCTACGCTAAGCTGTTTTGAAATGGTATTTAAAGAATTTAAAAAAGCATTAAGCTCATCTTTATTCAAAACATTTTTATAAACAAGAGAATTCAAAAACTGCACCGATATAAACGCTGCTCTTGCAATGCCTGCAAATGGCAATGTTCCATATCGTTTGCAATCTTCACAAAGCCAATAAATTTTATCAATAATGGAAATATCGGAATTTATCACGCTTTCAAATTTATCTTTTAAAATTTCAATCTTTTGTAAATCTTTTTCAAAAACTCCATTTTTTTGCAAAATAAAATTGGTAAGCTCTAAAAGCGAAAATTCGATTCTTTTAATCTCTTGCTCGTTAAATCCATACTTTAAAAGCTCTTTTAAGTCATCTTCTATACCAAAATAGTAGCATGAATATATGATTTCAAACTCGATTTTATCGTGATAAATTTTGTTCTCTTTTAATTTTTTTATGTAAAAATTTACCAATTTTTTTGCTATTTTTTCATTTAAATGCTTTGGTAAAAATGAGTTAAAACTCACTCTCACATCAATGTAACAAAGTCCCATAAATGAAACCATAAGCGGATAACTGCGCAAATTTCTATATCCATAATTATCCCTTTGATATGCCCAAATCTCATCGGTTATAAGCTCTTTATAAAGGCTAGTTGAGAGTGCTTTTGGCTTGATTCCTATAATCTCGGCAGGATTCCAATCCGGCATAACCCCAAAAATACTCTCATCGCCCATTAAATTGGGATATGGTGCGTTTAATTTCTCAAATTTCTTATAAATTTTAAACAAAGCATCGGAAATATTTATATTGCTTAAATTTTCCTTTGATTTTTGAACAATCTCTCGCACCTGTAAAATGTAAATTTCATCACCGCAAAAAGCAAACTCGATATCCAAAGAAGCTTTATCAAATAATTTTTCAATCTCTTTTACAGCATTTATCAGCTTTTTTAACGACAAATCTTTTATATTTTCGTAATTTTTATAGCAGATAAATGTTTTATCATCTTTGGCATTTCCGCTAGTTATAAGGTCGGTTTTACCGCTTTCATCGTAGTTGATAATGTAATATGGTGCTAAATTATCAATATCAGCACTAAAAATTACACCACATTTTGAAACATTTTTCAACATCGGTTGAACAAAGATTTCATCACTCTCTTCGCAATTTTTATATGAATTTGCGACATCTTTTATCGCTTTTTTCAAATCGGCTTTATTATTTGAGACATTTCCAACACTTAGAAATTCCCCCGCTTTTGAACTAACAGCGTTATCTTCACTACTTGCGCTTGAACGAACAATCAAATTTTCATCAAATTTGGATAAAATTTCATTTAAAATTTTATCCTCATTTTTTACAAAATCATCAACTAAAAATCTAACCACGGGTAAAACAGTTGCGTTTTTTAGTTTTCCACTCAACGCTAACAATGTTTGTGCTTTGTTTTTTAACTTCAATTCACACCTTTTTAGCACTCCAAGCTCTTGAAGTATATTTTATATCAAATTCTCTCGGTAGCTCTTTTTTAATCTCATTTGAAATTTTATCAAATAACGCTCTACCTTCATCAGTATCCAAATCCCAATATGGATTTTTCACACTTTTCCACGCTAAAATATAATTATCAACACTTTGATGAAAATAAAAATCTTGCTCTATATAGCAAATTTCATCAAAAAGATCTCTGTTTTTCTCAATGATAGCTCTTTGATCATCTCGCCTTACGCCTTTTTCGTAGTTAGGCACAAATTTCATAATGATATTTTGTGCGCTTTGTTGAATTTCATCATTTAGATCCCGGTGGTTCCACATACAACTAAAAACCCCATCTTTTCTTAAAATTCTATGAGTTTCTTTAAGAGCTTCATCTCTATCCATCACATTAAAACTGCTTCCAAAGGTCACCCAGTCAAAAGAATCGCTATCAAGCGTAGTATTAACGCCATTTGCATTAATCCAACTGATATTTTCTTTACTTGTGCGTTCAATGCCAATCTCTCTCATCGCATCATTTGGCTCGACCGCATTTACTCTTAGCCCTCTTTCAAGCAACATTATGCTTAAATTTCCAGTTCCTGCACCAATATCGGCAACATCTTCTAAATTTCGACATTTTCTAACATACTCGCACAACATATCGATTAAGAGCGGCGAATAGTTTGGTCGGTATGAGTAGAATTGCGCATGCTTTGTATAGTCCCAGATTTTTTGGTAGGACCCCCCCCGTGTATTTTGTTTTGCATTGTTATCCTTTCTTGCTATATAAGCTTTTATTAAGTATTTAGCCTCAATTATATTAAATTTAGCTATTTTTGATTCTATCATTTTTAAAATTTCGCCCCATTTTTTGCCGGCTTGGGCTTGTATATCATTAACAGACTTCCAAATTCCCATATAACGATCTTTGCTCATCACTTCAACATAAGGGATTTCCATATAAAAACAATCTGTAAAATCTCCCGTGCTTTCTAAAATTTCATAATAATTTTTTACATTTTGCGTTCCGCTTGAAACTCTGTTTAAATTTGGTATCATAGCTTTTATTTCTTCTTCGATGTCGTAAAATATTGAGTCTTTTTCAATATGTCTAGGATTCCAAATCGCTGCAAATAGTGCATCTTTTTTGAGAATTCTTGCAAATTCAGGCAAAGACAAATTTGGATCTGTCCAGTGAAAACTGCTCGCCATTATCGCAATATCATAATAATTGCTCTGTAAGCCTGTTTTTTCGCCACTTCCATTGTGCCATTTTATATTTTTACAATCTTTGCAATAGTTTTTACCAAAATCACGCATATTATCATTTGGCTCAACTGCATCAACGCTAATATCTTGTCTTAAATTTGCTAAAATTTTGGTTAGTTTTCCAGTTCCTGCACCTATTTCAGCAACTTTGAAATCATTTTTAAGTCCTGCACATTTTAGTAAATTTTCAATCAAAACTTTGCTATATGCCGGTCTATTGTCGTAAAATTTAGCAACATCGCTAAAATCACCTTGTTTCATCTCAAATCCTTTTTATATAAATTTTTTATAAAAATCTATCTTTATTAATTTTTTTATCAGCAAAAAATCGCTCCATTTCAAAAGTTTTTCGCCAAATGTAAAAGCTGTGCAAATCTCTGTAAAATTCTTTCGTTCGGTTAATTTTTTTTCGCATAAAAATTAACCTTTTACTAAGCCAAAATGGAAGTTTTTTGTAAAATTTGTTCTGTATTTTGTTGGGATCAAGATTTTTCATTTCCAAATCTTCAAACCAATAAAATGGCCTTAAAATCGGACGAATAAAAAGATAAGAAAAATATATTCTTGCATAAATTTTCTCAAATCCTTTTAACGGCTCGATTTCATATCCAAAAGCTTTTGCTGTGCTGTAATTGCACAATTTTATCAGTAATAAATCTTTGTATGATAAATTTTGTGATCTTTTTTGTCTGGATTTATCTGCGTCAAATCCGCTAAAAGTGCTTTTATCAATTGTATTTCCTTGCCAAATTTTGCCAAGAAAAGTTGATTGTATTAAATTTTTATCAAATTTTATATCTAAAAAATCAGCAATCTTTTTCATCGCTTCATCTTGCAATGAGTGAAGTGATTCCAAATATACAAATAGCGTATTTTCTGCTCCTATTTTCATATAAATATCATAAACATATTTAGAGTTTATATTAAACGATATGAGCGTTTGAAAAATGCCAAATTTATACACAGAAAATTTTCCGCCTCTGGTCATTTTTTTCATATATGAAAGCATGGAATAACTGGCTTCCATAAAATCTCTTGTGGATACTAAAAGTTTCAAATTCGGATAATTTATGAAAAAAAACTTGCTATATTTCTCATCCTTTTTGCTTATTGGAAAGCTGTGAATATGCACAAGAATATATTTAATCTTGCTAATATCACTATAACCGATTGTTTTTGCATAAGCAAGATGTAAAAGTTCGAAAAGTTCTTTTTTGGAACTAATTTTTTTATCACACAAATTATCGCACAAGGATAAAAAATTATTTCTAAACTCGCTTTTACTAATTTGTGTTAATTTAAAATTTGCTCTATCTTTGGAAAAATGGGGAGGCTTCGCATATCCGTTATGAAAGGCGTTTGGATTTTTGTGAATAAATTCATCCACAATCTCATCATTTTTGTTATTTAGATTTAAGAAAAAATCAAGCTCGCAATAATATGCACAAAAAAATATGATCTCAGGATGATGATCTAAAAGCGATTGTAAGAAAAATGATCCGGTTCTACTTTGTAGTGTAAGTAATATTATGTTCAAATTAAATCCTTTTAATTCCTGTTTGTTTTACAAATTGATTATAATAAACCCAGCTTTGCATAATATCTGGAATTTCCTTTCTCAAAGGCTCAATCTGGCTAATTGAAATCTCTTTTAAGCGATTTGTAAAATCTAAATTTTGAAAAATAATCTCTAAAATTTCATTCTCTTTTAACACTAATTTTTTGGCTTCTTGCTCCATTTCATAAGTTTTATCGATGAAAAAATCAATTCTATCATTGATCAACTGCATTGCTTGCTGATTATTTACTATTTCTTGAACGCTAAAATCGCCCTCTTTTAGCACCACAAAAAGTTTCAAATCGCTACGCTTTGGATGAGTGAAATTTGATATAATGATTTTATCTTTATAAACTGAATCCAAAAGACAATGATATTTTGTGTATCTATAAAATGACATTCTAGTTCCTATTAAAATTTGAAAACTTTTGCCATTTTCTAGACTAAGTGTAGGATATGAAGGCATTGATCTTGCCAAAAGATCATTAAATCTTACATCATAATCGCTATTTTGCCTTAATTTCCCGCTATCTAACATAGAAATAACATTTTGCATTGTTAAAAAAGCATTTTCACCCACAATATCGGCAGTTTGAATGTAAATTTTTTTAAGAGTTGCATTATTTACTTGATTAAATGTAGATAAGAAATTTAGTGCTTTTAGCGGATTTTCAAATAAAATATATCGAATTGAATCGCCTGTTTTTGGCTGTGTTAAGTCTTTTCTAAAAACATTTCTTACCACATAATCATTAATAAGCTCATTAACTCCCGATTTTATCAAGCTTATAGGATCTCGAATCAAAATAAAATGCAAAACTTTTGTTTGTAACTCTTGCAATCTTTTTACCGTATAATCATCATAAACTCTATCTAAAAAAATGCCCCAAGTTTTTTTATCATTGAAATATGGTGAAAAATCTTTTTTGTAATCATTCAAACAATCTACCCCCTCCCTATCGCTTCCAATCAAATCCCAATACATTGGCGAAAGCTCTGATATTTGCAAAAAATATCTAAAAGCTTGTATTCCTGATCCATGCACTCCAGAGACGATATATCCATAATCTTGCGGTAACATCTCAAACCTTTATCCGTTTTTTTGTGATAAAAAATATAAAATTTTATCTATTTTTTTATCTAAATTTGCCTGTTTAGAATTATCTATAACCAAATCAGCCTTTGGCTCGTCAAATTCAATATCCACACCTACAACTTCTTTTATTTTTCCATTTATTGCGCCACTATAAAGCCCTTTTTGATCACGCCTTACAAGCTCATCAAAATCACATTTGATGTAAATTTCAACCAAATTTGGAATCTGAGCTCTATTAAAATCATAATTTTCTTTAAATAGCGATATTCCAGAACAAATCACATTAATACCTTGGCTTGATAAAATTTTGCACAAAATTGCCTTTTTTTTAGCCACCTTTATTCTGGAATTTTTATCATATTTTTGTTCTTTGCTTAAAATTTCTCTAAATTCATCCCCATCAATATAGACCAAATTTGGAATTTTAGGCTTTAACCTATCATACAAAGCTCTACAAATCGTGCTTTTACCGCTTCCTGCAAAACCATTTAGCCAAATAACAAATGGATTCAATGCTATACCTTGAAAAATTTTTGCATTATTATAGCAAATAAAATTAATTTTTGAAATTATCAAAATTTACATTAATTAAAATAGATTATAATTAAAAAAAGAAAAAAAGAAAATTAATGTTGATAACTTTTAAAAATTATAAAAATTTGCTTGATTATGAGACAGATGAATTGCTAAATTTAAGAAATCAAGATTACATTAGAAACTCATCATTTGATACAAAAATTATACAAAAAGTAGAGCATTTAAACTGGCTTAAAAATCTCAAAAATGCCGAGTATTTTGGTGTTTTTTTAGATGGAAAAATAATCGGCGGAACAAATTATAAAATAAGTGAAAATATTCCTATATGGGGTGTATTTTTTGATAAAGATATAAATCCTATTGTAAAAGTTGTGTGTGTTTATGAGTTTTTAAATTTTGTATTTTTGCATTTTAACAAGCTTTACTCATATGTAAAAATAGACAATGAAAACTCAATTAAATTTACTAAAAACTTTGGATTTTATCAAATTTACAAAAAACAAGATATGATAACATTTACTCTTACAAGAAATGAATGGCAAGAATATAAAACTAAAAAATTACTCAAATTTGTCGATACTCTAAAAACTAAAACAAAACTAGATGGAGATATATATGGATAAAAAAATTGCAGATATAGTTATAAATTGCCTTGATGAAACAGTGCAAAATTATACTGATTTGACTCTAAAAGCTGACGAAAATACTATAATTTTTGGCGAAAATGGAGCTTTGGATTCTTTAGCTCTTGTTGCACTTATAAGCGAAATCGAAAGTGAAATTTCAAATAAATTTAATAAAGATATAATTTTGGCAAGTGAAAAAGCTATGAGTATGAAAAACTCACCATTTTTAAATGTAAAAAGTTTAAGCAAATTTATATACGAGGAAATGAATGAAAGTAATGGTAATTAGCGGAACAAGCCGTGGTATAGGAAAATATTTATCGCAGTATTATCTAAAAAGAAATTTTATAGTTTGTGGATGTGCAAGAGCAAATTCAAGCATAACACACAAAAATTATAGGCACTTTTGTTTGGATATAAGCGACGAAAAAGCTGTAGTTTCTATGATAAAAAAAATTCAAAAAGAATTTAAACATATAGATATTTTGCTAAATAACGCAGGAATTGCCTCAATGAACCATATTTTGCTAACACCACTTAAAAGTGTTGAAAATATTTTTAATGTAAATTTTAAAGGCACTTTTTTACTACTTAGAGAAGTTGCAAAAGTAATGAGTTTAACATCTAAAAAAATGCAAAATCCGCACTTTCGAATTGTAAATTTTGCAACAGTTGCTACTCCTTTAAGATTACAAGGCGAAAGTATTTATGCTGCTAGCAAAGCTGCTATTGTAAATTTTAGTCAAATTGCATCCTACGAACTAGCTCCTTTTGGTATAACTATAAACTGTATTGGACCAACTCCTATAAAAACAGATCTTATAAAAGGTGTAGATGATAAAAAAATGAACTCCTTAATAAACACGCAAGCCATAAAACGATATGGAGAATTTAGTGATATTTCAAATACAATTGATTTTTTTATAGATGAAAAAAGCGATTTTATAACAGGACAATGCATATATCTTGGCGGTATAAATGGTTGATTTGTTTGAAAAATTTTCTAAATTTAGTAATAAAATTGCAATTTCTGAAAATGATGTTTCATACACATATGAGGATTTAATAAATAAAATCAATATTTATTATGATAAATTTGCAAATTTATCAAATGAAGTAGTAGCTATAAATTTAGCTCCAAGTAGTGATTTTATTGCTATAATTTTTGCTTTAAGTTTAAGAAAAAGCATAATTTTACCTATGGTAGAATACGATGAAAACAAGCTTGAGTTTGCTAAATTTATTATTACAAAAAATAATATAAAAGTATTAAATAATAAAAATACTCATTCACTTATACAAAATTTACAATCAAAAAAAAGATCTGGACTTATACTATACTCAAGTGCAACAACAGGAAAAGCAAAATCAATGCTTCATGATTTTGATAATATGATAGAAAATTTTCATAATAAAAATGAAAAATCATACAATCTTTTGCTTTTACTTTTTATAGATCATATAGGCGGCATAGACTGCATTTTAAGAACTTTGTTTGAAGGTGCAAGTATAAGTATACCAAAAAATTTAACTCCAAAAGAAATTTTAAAATGCATTGAAAAATACAAAGTTGATATCCTACCAACTACTCCAACTATGCTAAATTTACTCATCTTAAGTGGCGAAATACCCAAACATGATATATCGTCACTAAAAATTATAACATATGGTGCAGAAACAATGAGTGAAGAATTATTAAAAAGAGTAAATTTAACATTTAAAAATATTAAAATTTTTCAGAAATTTGGTACAAGTGAAACTGGTAGTTTTAGTACAAAAAATTTATCAAGCGATACTCTTTTTATAAAAATAGACGATAACAATGTATCTTATAAAATAGTAGATGATGAGCTTTATCTAAAAACAAATACTCAAATTTTGGGCTATCTAAACATCGATGAAAGTTTAGAAAATGGATGGTTTAAAACGGGTGATATAGTTGTAAAAAAAGGTGAATATCTTCAGATAGTTGGCAGGAAAAAAGAGATAATAAATATAGGTGGAAATAAGGTTTTACCATTTGAAGTTGAAAATGCAATAATGAAACTTTCAGGCATAAAAGATGTTGTTGCTTACGCAAAAGATTCTCTAATAACAGGTCAAATGCTTTGCGTTGATGTTGTAGCTGATGAAAATATAACAAAAAAAGATATTATCAATATATGCAAAAATAATCTTCAAAAACATAAAATTCCAACTCAAATAAATTTAAAAAAAGAAATTAACATAAGCCAACGCTATAAAAAACAAAGGTTATAAATTTAAACTATTAAAACAGCTTTTTGCAACAAATCTAATCTCTTATAAATTATTTTAACTGCTTAAAACAAAAACAACATTAAAATTGCAGATGTTTCCACTCTAAAACCTCGTCTTTTTTTATGTCTTTGCTTAGTTTAAGTCCTATAACTTTATGCTTATCAAATGGCGATATACCATAGCCTGGACGGAGCATATCAAGATCTTCTTTTTTGATTATTTCTCCAGCTTTTAAATCTTTTTTTGCATGCAAAGATCTAGTTGCCCAGTGTTTTTCCATAACTTCGTTTTGAGGTAAAATTTTTCTTTGATCGCCAAAGGCTATTTCTAAATTTCTAACCTCATTTACTATATTTTTCATATCCACTGGATCCATACTAAACCAATGATCTGGTCCTTTTAAATTTTTATCTATCGTAAAATGTTTTTCTATGATTTTTGCTCCTAAACTTACAGCGCCAAGCGTAGCAGTTATGCCAAGAGAGTGATCTGAAAAACCTATAACACACTGCGGATACATCTGTTTTAAAGTTTTTATAACATTTAGATTCATATGTTCCATTTTTGAAGGATAGTTCGCCACGCAGTGAAGCAAACAAAGCTCTTTTGTGCCATTTTCTTCAAGTAAATTTATAGCCATATCAAGTTCAGCTAATGTGCATTTGCCCGTTGAAAGAAAAACTGGCTTTTTAAGCTTAGCTATAACTTCAAGCATATCAACATAATTCACATCAGAAGATGCGATTTTATAAATCGGGTTGTTTAGTTTTTCTAAAAACTCAACACCATCTAAGCTAAAAGGCGTAGAAAAGCAGATAAGTCCTTTTTTAGACGCATAATCATAAATTTCTTTATGAAATTCTCTTTTAAATGTTACCATATCAAACATCTCTTTTAGTGTTTGCGTAGTTTGCTCGTTTTTGCCGTATTTGTAAGTGTATTGCATATCTTTATTTGAAAGAAGCTCTTCGGCTGTGTAGGTCTGAAATTTAACAGCATCAACACCACACTCATAAGCTGCATCAACGCTCTCTTTTGCTAAACTTAAATCGCCATTATGATTTGCACCGATCTCAGCTACAATGAAAGCTGGGGCATCGTTTGATATCACTTTACCATTTATATTTATCAAATTTTATCCTTTGTTATAATACTTTCTATATTTTTTAACGCACTGCCATCTATAAGTTTATAAGCATAAGCACATTTTTCGTTTACATCGGCAATTTTTAAATTTATTAAATTATCATAAGCACTATTTATATCAAAAAGATCGTTTATCATACCGAGTTTGCCGAAATTTTCCACACAATACGCAAGATAACTCCATCTAACTCCACAAACAGGCACACCAAGCATCATCGCCTCATATGTACTCATTCCACCAAGAGTTACTAAAATATCATTTTGCAAAAGTAAATTTATAAGATTTTTTGGGCTATTGACATAAGTGATATTTGGTTTTTTAATTTTTGCTATCGCCTCTTTTCTATTTTTACTCATCGCTGGACCCAAAACTATGGTGTAATTATACTTATCATCATTTATAACATTTGCAAAATATTCACTAAAATTTGCAGGGTCAGCACCGCCAAAACTAATTAAAATATTTTTTATGTTTTTTAAATTTATATCTTTTTTACGATATTTTAGCAAATCTTGCGAGATTATATAATACTCAAAACCGCGATAAATTTGATAATTACTTTTCTTAACTTCATAATCAAATCCATCCATCACAACAAGTATATCAGGCTCAAAACCAAACTCAATGCTATTGAAATGAATAATCTTTTTTACACCACATTTCAAGCGTAAAATATCGCTTAATTTTTTATTTGCATCTAGTAAATCGCATATATAAATTTCAGGTTTTATGTCTTTTATAATTTTTAATGAGTTGTCCAAATTTTTACTTCTAAGGCTATTTTTATGTTTATATCTTGTAAAAAGTTCTTCGCTGCATTCAAAAATAGCCGTAACTTCGTGCTTATCGCAAAGAAATTTAAGCAACTCAAAACATCTCGAAAGATTGCCTATGCCTATATTTTCGTTACCTCTTGCATGTATAATTATCATTTGAAAACCTTTTAAATGATATTATATACAAAAAACTCAAATATAAATTTTATTTTTTATATTCTATATAGTTTTATAATCTAAGTAATATCAAAGTCGTAAAAAGCAATAATTTTAATATCCATTCAAAATTTAAAGGCTATTAAATGACTATAGATGAGATAAAAACCCCAGCTTATGTGTGCGAAGAGGAAAAACTTATATCAAATTTAAAACTTCTAAATGAAATCTCGCAAAAAAGCGGAGCGAAAGTGCTTTGTGCATTGAAAGGTTTTGCTTTTTCTCTTGGAATGCCATATGTCGATAAATACCTAAATGGCGTTACTTGTAGCGGTTTACACGAAGCAAAATATGCTAAAGAGTATATAAAAAATGGCGAAATTCACACCTATTCTCCAGCCTTTAAAGATGAAGACATAGATGAGATACTAAATATCTCAAATCACATAGTTTTTAATAGTTTCAATCAAGTGCTTAAATTTAAAACAAAAGCCTTACAAAACTCAGTTCATACCGCAATAAGACTAAATCCACAGACTTCGTTTTCGCCAACTGATAGCTATAATCCTTGCTCAAGATTTAGTCGCCTTGGTATAACAAAAGCAAATTTACTTTTAGCCATACAAAAAGACGCCACATTTTTAGATGGTATAGAAGGATTTCATTTTCACGCACTTTGCGAAGAAAGTAGTGAGAGTTTAGAAATAGTTTTAAATGAATTTGAAGAGAAATTTGGAGAATTTATAAAAAATATGAAATTTGTAAATTTTGGTGGCGGACATCATATCACAAAAAAAGGCTATAACACAGAACTTTTAATAAATTTAATAACCAAATTTAGGCAAAAATACGGCGTTGAGGTTTATTTAGAACCAGGCGAAGCGGTTGGTTGGCAAACTGGGTATTTGATAACTTCCATTCTTGATATAGTAGAAAATGAAGCAAATATCGCTATCCTTGATACTTCAGCCGAAGCTCATATGCCAGATACAGTTATAATGCCTTACAGACCAGATGTTAGAAATGAGAGTAAAAATGGCAAATTTATATATAAATTTGGTGGAAACACTTGTCTTTCAGGTGATATTATCGGACAAGATGCAGGAAATTCTGAGTATAAATTTGATTTCCCTTTAAAAATAAGCGATAAAGTAATTTTTGAAGACCAAATTCATTATACAATAGTAAAAAATACCACATTTAACGGGATAAAACTTCCTGATTTGCATTTAGTAGATAAAAATGGAAATGTTATATCTTCTAAATTTTTTGGGTATGAAGAGTATAAAAACAGAAATTAACAAATTCTTAATATTAAAAGAGTATTTATCATTAAATTTTGCTTAGATATTTCTTATAAATTTATAAATTCAGGATATAATTTATAAATTTAAACTTTAATTATTATTTTTAAATTCTAAATTTAATCCATTTTTGATATTTTTGATATTTGCTGATAAACTCGTACATTTGAGCTTTGATAAATATTCCAAAATAGCATATTTAAGCTAATTTTAATAATAAAAACTAGAAATTTTAAATCACATCTACTTAAACAAATTTGTAGTAAATTCCATACGATGAATTAAATTTATAAGGGTAAATAAAAGTGGAAAACTTAAATTTGGCTAGAGGGTTGTATTATTCGCTATTTTCAAAACTATTTATTTTTACTACAAAAGATGATAGATTTGATGGCGTAAAAGAAAAACTTCTTCTAATTTGCCAAAATCCGCTCGATGATGAGAGTTTTCACGCTGCTAATAGAATATTAATGAGCTTTGATGGTAATCTTAAAAAAATAATATCTGAGTATGATAACATTTTCCATACCCCGCCAAGACCACTTAGAACAACTATCAGTTATTTTGATGAAGGTAGAGAGATAGGCGAAGCTTGTGTGAAAATCAAAAAGATAATGGCACAAACTGACATAAGAAAAGATAAAGATAAATTTAAAGAAAGTGAAGATAGTTTTGGATTTATTTTCACACTAATGGGATATATGATATCTCAAAATATACAAAATGGCGATAAATTTGAACATCTTTGCGAAGAGCTTTTTGTAAATTACATAAATCCTTTTATAGATGAGTTTATAAACTCTATATTAACTCATCCAAAAGCATCTATATACAAAGACATTGCGATTATAATGGCTAGTTTTGTTGAGTTTGAAAGAGCTTATTTCGTGCAAAGCAAACCTGATACTCAAAAACATAAACAAGTTAGCAATGATCTTTCAAGATCTGAAATGATAAGAAGAGAAGTAAATAAAGCTAGAAAAAATAAGGAGAAAGAAAATGAAAGAAAAAAGGCGTGAGTTTTTAAAAAACGCGGCTATGATAGCTGGCGGTGTTACAGTTGCAAGCGTTCCGGCTTTGGCTGTTAAACTTGAAGATATTAAAAAAGATAGCGGTAAAAAAACCGAAGTTTTATATCAAAAAAACCCTACTTGGGAATTTTATTATAAACAAGCACATTAAGAAAGGATAAAAATATGTCAATAAGTCATAATAAGATAGGTCGTAGATCTTTTCTTAAAATGGCAGCACTTTCTAGTAGCGTTGGACTTGGCACATTAAGCTTAGCCGATGTTACTAGAAAAGCCACTGAGGAAGAGATGAAAAACCCGTTTCCAAACTCAAAACTTGTTAAATCAGTATGTACAGCATGTTCTGTTGGATGCGGTGTTATAGCAGAAGTTCAAGATGGCGTTTGGGTAAGACAAGAAGTAGCTCAAGATCACCCAGTTAGTGCTGGAGGGCATTGCTGTAAAGGTTCTGACATGGTTGATATGGTTAGATCATCTGTTAGATTAAAATACCCTATGGAAAAAGTAAATGGAGAGTGGAAAAGAATAAGCTACGAAGAAGCTTTTGATAAAATAGGAGCAAAGCTAAAAGCTCTAAGAGAAGAAAATCCAGAACAAGCTATGTTTTTAGGTTCTGCAAAAACAAGTAATGAACAAGCGTATTATATTCGTAAATTTGCAGCATTTTATGGAACAAACAATATAGATCATCAAGCTAGAATTTGACATAGTGCAACAGTCGCCGGTGTGGCGAATACTTGGGGTTATGGCGCTATGACAAATCACCTTGGAGATATACAAAAAAGCAAAGCTATAATTATATTTGGAGCAAATCCTGCAGTAAACCATCCTGTTGGTTTTAGACACTTTTTACTTGCAAAACAAAAAGGTGCAAAATTAATAGTTGTAGATCCTAGATTTACACATACTGCTGCTAAAGCTGATTATTTTGCACAAATTAGACCAGGAACTGATATAGCCTTTATATATGGTATGCTTCACATTATTTTCAAAAATGGATGGGAAGATAAAGATTACATAGAAAAAAGAACTTATGGTATGGAAGCCATCATAGAAGAGGCTAAAAAATGGACGCCAGAAGTTGTTGAAGATGTAACAAGTGTAAAAAAAGAAATTTTAGAAGAAATTGCTAAAGTTTATGCACAAAATAGACCAGGAACACTTATTTGGGCTATGGGCTTAACTCAACACACTATAGGAACATCAAACACAAGAATGGCTCCGATTTTACAATTAGTTCTTGGAAATGTTGGTGTTGAAGGCGGAGGAACAAATATATTAAGAGGGCACGATAATGTTCAAGGTGCTTCTGATATGGGATGTTTGAGTGAAAATTTACCGGGATATTATGATCTTAACGAAACTTCATGGAAATGGTTTAGCAAACAATGGGGTGTAAGCCATGAATGGATGAAAAGTAGATTCATCAATGAAGATATGATGTATAAAAAAGGCTTTACACTTGCTAGATGGTGGGCTGGAGTTTTAAATGGTAAAGATGGAAATGATCCTATAGATAATGCTGGAACAAGCTTAAAAGCGCTGGTTGTGTTAGGAAACGGTATCACTTCAACAGCTCAGCAAACCAAGGTAAAAGAAGGTCTTGATAACCTTGATTTGTTAGTATTAGCAGATCCATTTGTAAATGAAGCTGCAATTATAACAGATAAAAAAGATAATATTTTCTTGCTTCCAACAGCAACACAGTTTGAAACATCAGGCTCAGTTGTTGCAACAAATAGGAGCGGACAATGGAGATATCAAGTAGTTGAACCATTGTATGAATGTAAGCCTGATCAAGAAATTTTATTTGAACTTGCAAAAAGAATTGGATTTTACGACGAATATACAAAAACTATAAGAGATGATAAAGGAAATATCGAGTGGCCAGAAGCTGCTACAAGAGAGATAGCAAACACTCTTAAAAGTATCGGATATACAGGATGGACTCCAGAAAGACTTAAAAAACACACAGATAACTGGGATAAATTTGACCAAGTTACACTAAAAGGAAGTGGCGAATTTGAAAACGAATATTATGGCCTGCCTTGGCCATGCTGGACTGAGACACATCCAGGAAGTCCAAATTTATATAATATAAATTTACCTGTAAGTAAAGGCGGTATGGGATTTAGAGCAAGATTTGGACATATAAGAGATGGCAAAAATTTACTTGCAGAAGAAGGGTCAGCACCAGTTGATTCTAGTATAAATGGGGGATATCCACAAATTACTAAAGAAAACATAGAAAAAGTTTTAGGAATTACTCTAAGCGAAGAAGAAAAAGCTCAAATGGGTAATAGCTGGTCAACAGATGCTAGTAATATAATCGCTCAAAAATGCCTAGAAAAAGAGATAGCACCTTATGGCAATGCTAAAGCTAGAGCTATAGCTTGGAATTTTATTGACCAAATTCCACTTCATAGAGAACCTCTCCATTCGCCAAGACAAGATTTAGTAGAGAAGTATCCAACTTTTGAAGACCAAGAAAATCAATACAGAGTATTTACTAGATTTAAATCCATTCAATCAGCTAAAAATTATAGCAAGGAATTTCCTATAAATTTAATCACAGCTAGACTTGTAAATCTAAATGGTGCAGGTATGGAAAATAGAGCCAGTATGTATTTAACTAGATTAACCCCAGAGATGTTTTGCGATATAAATCCAGCCCTTGCAGCAAAATATGATATAAAAGATGGCTCTATGATGAAAATTCATAGCCCAGAAGGTACTTGGATAAAAGTAAAAGCAAGATTTACACATGCTGTAAATGAAAAAAGTATATTCTTGCCATTCCACTTTACTGGAATTATGCAAGGTGTTGATATGACTAAGAATTTCCCAGCAGGAACAGCGCCTTATGCAAGCGGAGAGAGTGCAAATACTGTTACAAACTATGGATATGATATATCATGTCAAATTCCAGAAACAAAAGGCGGTTTATGCCGCATAGAAAAAGCTTAAGGAGTAGATCATGTCAGCTATAAGAATGAAATTTTTATGTGATTTAGATAGATGTATAGACTGCAATGGTTGCTCTGTTGCTTGCGATGATGCACATGAGTTGCCACTTGGAATTAGAAGAAGAAGAGTTATAACTTTAAACGAAGGAATACCTGGAAAAGAAGTATCAAGCACCATTGCTTGTATGCACTGCTCTGATGCACCTTGTGCACAAGTTTGTCCAGTTGATTGTTTTTATATAAGAGAAGATGCTATAGTTTTACACGATAAAGAAATATGCATTGGATGTGGGTATTGCTTATATGCGTGTCCGTTTGGTGCACCACAATTTCCAAAAAGCGGGATTTTTGGTGCAAAAGGTGCAATGGATAAATGTACAATGTGTGCAGGCGGTCCAAAACCAACAAACTCAGAAGAAGAAAGACATATGTATGGTCAAAATAGAATTTCCGAAGGAAAAGTTCCCGTTTGTGCCGCAATGTGTTCTACAAAAGCTCTACTTGTAGGCAATAGCGAAGAAGTAGATGCCATATATAGAGCAAGAGTAGTAGAGAGAAAAAGTCAAAATGGAGAACTAGGAACTCCTAAAGAAAATATTTTTTAAACAAACTGTGCTATAATAGTTTTAAATTATTTATGGCACAGTTTATGATATTAAAATTTAAAGGAATTCTATGAAAAAATTACTTTTTTTATTTGGTTTTTCATGCTTTGCATTTGGAAGCGAGTTTTTAGAAAAGCTTCAACACGATAGTCCAGTTTGGGCTGAGGGTCGTATACAAAACATTGATAGCTACTACAATGGATTTGCGTCTTTTTTTGTTAATTGGCAAAGTAATGGTTATTTTGCTTGGCTTGCTGCTGGTGCAATAATAGCTGTAGTTTTAGCCTTTGTTGGTCATTATGCAATAGTTGGTCCAAAAACTTTTTCTCATCATCACGGGAAAGTTTATGCATTTAACGCTATAGAAAGATTGGTTCATCTTCTTGCTGCGGTTGCTTGGGTTATTTTAGTTCCAACAGGACTCATCATAATGTTTGGAGATGAATTTGGTGGAGGATTTTTTGTAAGATTGTGTAAAAATTTACACGGATTAGCTACGATAATTTTTGCAATTTCACTTATACCAATGTTTTTATTTTGGTTTGTAAGAATGCTACCTGCAACTTATGATATCAAATGGATGTTTATGGTTGGTGGATATCTTTCAAAAAACAAACAACCAATACCAGCTGGTAAATTTAATGCTGGTCAAAAAGCTTGGTTTTGGGTTGCTACTGTTGGTGGTTTCTTTATGATATTAACAGGTGCAAGTATGTTTTATCTTGATTATAATATCTCTTCATTAAGAGAAATTATGGGAATGAGCCAAATAGAAATTTTAAGATTATCTGCTATTATTCATAATATTTTAGGGGCTGCTTGTGCTGTATTTTTATTAGTTCATATTTATATGGCTGTTTTTGCTATAAAAGGCTCAATACACTCCATCATAACAGGATATAAAGAAGAAGAAGAGGTTTATATACTTCATCACTATTGGTATCAAGAGCTAGTAAGAAAAGGTCAAATTCAAAAATCAACTTTTGAAAACCAATACAAAAATCTAGCGTAAGGAGAAAATCTAATGGAACCGCTTTTTAGCACACAGATTACTAAATATAAAGGGAGTGAAAGTTTTATTTGTGATGATACTTTGGTTAGGGAAATAAAACTGGAAATTTTAGTAAATGATAAAAAAGTAGGTTCTGTTATGGCAACTCCAGTTGATCAAAAAGCATTAGCTGTTGGATATCTTATGAGTGAGGATATCATATCTGAAATTAAAGATATGAAAGAGATTAACGAACTTGAAGATGGTATGAAAATCTCAATAATAGCTAACATCAACGAAGATAGTCTAAAAAGACTAAATGCCGAAGGTGTTGTTATAAGTGGATGTGGTAGAAGCAATACTGCAAACATTGATCCAGATGCTATAAATGCCAAAATTATTAAAAATGATATCAAATTTAATAAACACTTAGTGCTTGATCAAATGAGTAAATTTTACACACAATGCGAACTTTATGAAAAAACCGGGTGCGTTCATACTGCCAAACTTTTTGTAGATGAAAATACATTCTTCATAGGAGAAGATATAGCCCAACACAACACTATAGATAAAGCCATAGGAAAAGCCAGACTCGCTGGTGTTGATTTAACAAAAACATTCCTTATGGTAAGTGGAAGACTAAGTTCAGAAATGGTTGCTAAAGCAGTAATGCATCAAATTCCACTTCTTGTTTCACGAACAGCTCCAACTTGTCTTGGAGTTATGATAGCAAGGAAATTTAATCTAACACTATGTGGCTTTGCAAGAGGCGAAAATATCAATGTTTATAGTGCTGCGGAGAGAATTTATGCGTGAAGATATAGCCGAGCTTATAAAAACTTCTTTAAATGAGAATGGTAGATTAAATTGTGCAACTGCTTTTAAAATAGCAACAAAAACAAAAAGCGAACCAAAAGATGTTTCTAGCATAGCAAATGAATTAAATATAAGGATAGACAACTGCGATTTAGGTCAGTTTGGAAGACTTGAAATGCAAAATGGCAGCACAGAAGTGCTTGAAAAATTAAAGCCTTTTTTAGATGATAAAAATAGAATTTTTTGTAAAGATGCTAGAGCCTGTGCCAGTGGAATTAGCCTTAAAAAAGTTCGCTCTACTCTAAAAGACTTCAAAATTGATGTTAAATACTGCGAACTTGGTTGTTTTAAAGAAAAAAAGGGTAAATCTATGAAAATAAAAACAAAAATTTGGATTGAAAATTCCAAAGGAGAACTACTTTTTGGCAAGGGAAAAACTGAAGTTTTAGATGTTATAGAGCAAACTGGAAGTATAAAAAAAGCAGCAGAAATCTTAGGTATGAATTATAAAAAATGCTGGAACCATCTTAAAATTTTAGAAACAAATTTCAAAGATGAACTTTTTGAAACAAAACAAGGTGGCGGAGAAGACGCTGGAACTAAACTAAAACCAAAAGCATTTGAGCTTATACAAAACTATAGAAAATTACAGCAAGATATAGAAGAATTTGCAAACAAAAGATTTAAAGAACTTTTCTTGAAAAAAGATTAATATTGTAGCAATTTAGCTACAATATTAATGACATGTTTTTGCTATATCATATCCATAACTTCTAATTCTTTCAACCTCAGTTGCAGGTGTGTTTCCTTTTGCTATGAGATAATCTCCCAATACAACCGCATTTATACCACACTCAAAAAGTTCTTTTTGATTTTCACCAAACACAGCCTCTCTGCCTCCTGCTATCATAAGACGGACATTTGGAAGATATTGTTTAGCAAGCTTTACACACTCCAAAGCCTCTTCTCTACTCATTGTTGGCTGATTAATCTTAAGACCTTTTGCATTTATAAAAAAATTTATGGGCACAGTGTGAGGCTTGATACTTGCGACTTGTTTTAAAAACTCATGTCTTTGCTCTTTACTCTCACCTAGACCAAAAATGCCGCCACTACAAATTCCTAACCCAACACTTGCAACATTTTCATTTGTCTCATATCTCTCTTCCCATGTGTGAGTGGTGCAAATTTTAGGAAAGTGGCTTTTAGCTGTTTCAAGATTATGATTATAACTTGCTACACCATTTTCTTTAAGATAAGAAAGAGATTGTCTATCAGCTCTTCCGCAACAAGCTATTATATGTAAAGATGGCACTTCTTTACTTATCATGCTAGCAAGAGAGGCTATATACTCGCATTTATTGCTATCAAGCCCTCTTCCTGAAGTAACCAAGCAAAACCCAAGAGCACCATGATTTCTAAGAAATTTTGCTTCTTTTAAAACCTCATCTTTATCTTTAAATTTATATGTTTTTATATCCAAATCATTGTGCGCACTTTGCATACAATATCCACAATCCTCGCTACAATTTCCACTACTTACATTAGAAATTGAGCATAAAAATATATCTTTCATTTATTAAACCTTTTTATATCTATTTTTATTTCGTATGATACTTAAATAATCTAAATTTAAAAAACAAAAATATTCTTGATTTTATATTAAATTTATAATCTAATATTATTTTTTTAGTTATAATACGAAAAATATACTTACAAAAAGGAGTAGCATATTATGAAAAATAAAATTTTTCTTTCCATTTTGATATTAGCTCTTAGCCTACCAGCTTTAGCTTGCACCACAATTCTAGTTGGCGAAAAAGTCTCAAAAGATGGTTCTCTTCTTGTAGCAAGAAGTGCCGATAGTAAAGCCATAAAAGCACAAGTTTTTTTGATACACCCAAAAAAAGTTGGACAAACAGGAGTTCATAGTTCAAAAGCTCATGATGGTGCAAATAACTTTGTGTATCCACTTCCAGAGAATTCTATGCGTTATACAACCATAGCCAACTCTCACACAAAACTTCATGGTGCTGTTGGATACAATGAAGTTGGCGTTGGTATAAGTGGAACTGAAACCATTTACGCAAAAGATGAACTACTAAAAATAGATCCGTATAACGAAGAAACAGGTATCACAGAAGATGACATTCCAGATGTATTACTGCCTAGAATGAAAAGTGCAAAAGAAGGTGTTTTGATTTTAGGCGATATAGTTGAAAAAATAGGTGCTGGCGAGGGATTTGGAGTAGTTTTTATAGATAAAGATGAAATTTGGTATTTTGAAACAGGCACAGGTCATCACTGGATAGCAAATAAACTTCCAAAAGATAAATATTTTGCCTCAGGAAATCAAGGTAGATTACAAATTTACAAACCAAATAACTCAAATTTTCTAGCCTCAAAAGGCTTGGTTGAATTTGCTATCAAAAACGGCACATATGATCCTAAAAAAGATGGCAAATTTAACTTTACAAAAGCCTATACAAGAGATGACGACAGAGATTTAACATATAATTATCCAAGAGTTTGGTGGATTCAAAAGATGTTTAATCCATCTTTAAATCAAGATATAACAAAAGGTGCAAATTTCCCTGTATTTTTAGAGCCTAGCAAAAAGCTAAGTGTGCAGGATTTAAAAGATGCCATGCGTTCACACTATGATGGCACAAAATACGATCCTTATGTAAATCAAAATACACAAGATGACATTTATAGAACTATAAGCGTATTTAGAACATACGAATCGCACGTTATGCAAGTTAGACCTTGGCTTCCTATGGAAATCGGTAGAGTTACTTATGTGGCACTTGGTATGGCTGATTTAAGCGTTTATTTGCCATATTATTATGGATTAGATGGATTTATAGACGGATACGATAAAGGTTCATATGAAGCAGATGATGAGTCTATTTACTGGGTGTATAGAAAACTTCAAACTTTAGTTATGATGGATTACAACAAATACGCACCAATAGTAAAAGATGCTTATAAAAATTTTGAAGCCTCACTAGAAGCAAGACAAGCTAAAATGGAAAAAGAATATGTTGAAATTTATAAAAAAGATAAAGTTAAAGCAAATGAGCTTTTAAACAGCTTTAGCAAACAAGTTATGATGGACGCAAAACTTTTGACAATTGACCTTACAAACAAAATTTTTACTATGCTTACTAATGACACAGATATTAAGTGGAAACAACTAAATAAAAACAAAAAAGATTAAAAAATATCAAAATTTAGCCCAAAATTTGGGCTAAATTTGCTTATTTAACTTCATTGTTTTATTACTTACACAATCATATTTGCAAGTATTTAGATTTAAATATCAAATATATTATCCTACTTTAATTGACTTAAAACGCCTATTATCGTAGCACTTTTTATATTAAACAGCAAGATAAATAGCAGCTTTTGTGATATTTTAAGCTGTATTATAATAAAATATTAAAGATCTATCAAAAAAATTAAAAGGCTATATGTCAAATAAGCGAAAAAATCACAGGGGGATAAAATGGCAACACTTATGGAAAAAGATGTTTTATTAGAACTTGTCGCAACTGGTCTAGGAGAAATTTCTAGAGCTAAACAAAGAAAAGAAATAACCGAAGAGTTATCAGATAATGATAGATTTTATTTAGTTGATCTTAGAAAAAAATTATACTCATCAAACGAAAAAGAGTGGGATTTTTTAAAAACTGCCAATGATATAAAAAATGTTTGCCAAAAATATCAGATAAAGGATTAAAAAATGTCTGATGATTTCTCTACAAAATACAAATTTAGCGATGAAGAATTTAATGATAAATTTGAAGAAATTTGGAAAGAAGCTACAAGGCAAATCAATATATCCAAAAACAAATCAGCCTATGTCTTAGGTGGTCAGCCAGGTGCTGGAAAAAGTTCATTGATAAATAGTATTTTAAAAGATAAATTTAATGATAATGCAATTGTAATTAGTGGTGATGATTTTAGAAGATATCATCCAAGGTATGATGAAATTCAAAAAAATGAAGGTAAATTAGCTGCAAAATATACTCAAAACTTTTCAAGTAAAATCACTGAAAAATTGATAGAAAATGCAAGTGATAAAGGTTATAATTTAATTGTAGAAGGAACTTTTAGAACCGAAACAACTCCGATTAAAACTCTTTTGCTTTTAAAAGATAAAGGATACGATACTAATATAGCAATAAAAGCTTGTGATAAAGACATAAGCTGGCAAAGTTGTTTAGAAAGATATGAAAAACAAAAACAAATAAATTCATCAACTGCAAGATATACCAATAAAGAAGACCATGATATAGTTGTAGAAAACATATCTGAAAATGCTGCAAAAGTTTTTGAAACTGGTCTTGCAAATAGTATTTTCATTCAAAATAGGCAAGGTAAAAAAACTGAAATCAGTTTTGATAAAAATTTGGTTAAAGAAAAATCAAATAAAATTAAAAATTTATTAGACAATGAAAAAAACAATTAATATAAAATTTGAATTTGAGTTAAATAACCTAGTTCGTGTTTGATTATAGGCATATAATACATATCTTTTAATAATGTCATTATGCAAATTAATAGCAAAATTTAAATTAAATACTTTATTTATCTTTTAAAACAGTATTTATAGTTGATTTTTTTCATCGAGTATTAATTTGCTTAATTCTTGCTTTGTAGGCATTTTTGGTTTTGATAATTGATTTAGTTTATTACTTTTTTATATTTGCATTATTTTTGTTTTACTCTTACTTAATTTATTTTTACTGGTTTTTTGTTTTATATAACAATTTTAAATAAACTTACTTAATATCAAATAACTTTTTATGATCTTTTTCATCAAAATTATATATTGCATTCTGTAATTAAAAGAATTTACAATTGTCCTATAAAACTAAAAAAATTAAGTTTTATAGCTTTTATCTTAAATTTATGTTAATATCATTTGACAAAAAAGGTATTAACTATGAAAACTATATTTTATTTACTATGCAAATTTTTATATAACATAAGAATTTATGGAAAATTTGAGACCAAAAAACCAACTATAATAATCTCAAATCATCAATCTCTTTTGGATGGTGCTTTGCTTTGGGCTATTTTGCCAAATAAACCACTTTTTATCATAAATACGACTATGACAAATAAAAAAATCGTTAAATTTTTCATACATTTTTGTGATTACATAACCATAGATCAACTAAATCCGATGTCTTTAAAAAGCGTTATACAAACTATAAATACCACATCAAGACCGATTGTTATTTTTCCAGAAGGTAGAGTAACAAATACTGGCGGACTTATGAAAATATACGAAGGAGTAGTATTTATAGCTCAAAAAACCGACGCTACAATTTTGCCAATCATAATAAATGGGAGCAAATTTACACATTTTTCAAGGATGCCAAAAACATTTCCAAAACGGATTTTTACACAAATTAACATAACATATTTCGAGCCATTTAAAATCAAATTTGATGAAACAAAGACAAATAAACAAAAAAGATATGAAGGGGCACAATTTTTACAAACAAAAATGCAAAATTTGATTTTCAAATCACGCACAAAAAGAGACATTTTCGAAGAATTTTTATATGCTAAAAAAATTTATGGTTGCAAATTTAAAATAGCTGAAGATATAAAAGGCGTATATTCATACAAAGATATTTTAACAATGAGCCTTATTTTAGGTAAAGTATGCGTAAAACTAACCAAAAATGAAAAACGCATTGGCATAATTATGCCAAATATAATCGCCACTTTAGGGCTCATTTTTGGACTTATTTCAAAAGGCAAAACACCAACAATGATAAATTTCACATCAGGTGTTTTAAATATGCAAAATGCCATAAATGCTGCAAATTTAAAATTTATAATAACATCAAAAAATTTTTTAAAAACTACAAAACTAGAAGAAAAGATAGACAGCTTAGCAAACATAAAAATACTTTATATAGAAGATTTCAAAGAGCATATAAATATTTTTGATAAAATTTGGCTTATATTTTTTGAGAGAAATTTCATACATCTAACATACAAAAAGCAAGATCCAAATAACGAAGCTGCAGTGCTTTTTACATCAGGAAGCGAGGGCAAACCAAAAGGAGTTAGTCTTAGTCATAACGCATTTTTGGCAAATATTTATCAAATAAGCTCGGTTATAAGTATCACAAATGAAGATAAAATGTTAAACTCATTACCGCTTTTTCACTCATTTGGATTAAATGCCGGAGGGTTTTTGCCGATATTAAGCGGAACTAAGCTGTTTTTATATGTTTCACCACTTCATTATAAAATAATTCCAGAAATTTCATATGATTCAAACGCCACTATACTCATAGCTACAAACACATTTTTAGGAAATTATGCCAAAAAAGCCCATATTTACGACTTTCATAAATTAAAATTTGTGATATGTGGAGCAGAAAAACTCTCTAAAAATGTCAAAGAACTATGGTTAGAAAAATTTGGCATACGAATTTTAGAAGGCTATGGCACAACAGAAACTGCACCTATAATATCGGTAAATACACCACTTGCTTACAAAAGTGATTCGGTAGGCAAAGTTTTACCGGGGATTGAAATCAAACTCGAAGATATAGAAGGAATTAAAGATGGCGGTATTTTGTGTGTAAAATGCGAAAACATTATGAGCGGGTATTTAAAAGATACAAATCCTGGCATACTTGAAAAACAAAATGAGTGGTATAAAACTGGAGATATCGTAAAAATAGACGAAGATGGATTTTTGCATATCATAGGAAGAGTTAAACGCTTTGCAAAAATAGCTGGAGAAATGGTTGGACTTGAAGAAATCGAAAAATTAGCAACAAAAATATCGTCAAATTTTATACATGCCGTAATTAGTATAAAAGATGAAAAAAAGGGTGAATCTTTGATACTATTTACAAATGATGAAAAACTAAGCAGAGATGAAATATTAAATACAGCAAAACAAAATGGCTTAAGCGAACTTTATATACCAAAAAAAGTTATTTATATCAAACAAATTCCACTTTTAAGCACTGGAAAAACTGATTATGTTGCTTTAAGCAATATAAATTTTTATTAAAATTAGTTTCATTATAGATAAATAGTGTTTGTTTGAAAAAAATTTTGATATTTTTATACTACTTTTTAAAATATGGAAATTACTTTATTTGAGATTAAATAAAACAAAATTATCAAATAAATTTATAACAAAATTTTAATGCTATTTAAAAAATTAATGTAATATATAAGGATTAACACAAATCAAGGAGAATATATGACTTTTAAAAGAAAATACAATCCACCCGTTTTTTATACATCTGTTATAATAATAGCTTTGATTATAGCAATAACGATGATTTTTCCAGAATTTACACTTGAAAAGTTAAAATTTACACAAAACTATTTAACTGTAAATTTTGGCTGGTTTTATGTTTTAAGCATGACTATTATATTTTTTGTTGTTGTATTTTTAGGAATTTCAAGATTTGGTAAAATAAAATTAGGACCTGATCATTCAAAGCCAGATTATGCAAACGGTTCATGGTTTGCAATGCTTTTTGCCGCAGGAATGGGTATAGGTTTAATGTTTTTTGGCGTAGGAGAACCTTTAATGCACTATCTTGCACCGCCAAGTGGAGATCCAAGAACTATTGAAGCAGCAAAAAAAGCGATGAATATAACATTTTTTCACTGGGGATTAAATGCTTGGGCGGTATATGGTATAGTTGCAATTATACTTGCATTTTTTGCATATAGACACAATCTTCCTTTAACTCTTAGATCGGCTTTTTATCCAATAATTGGCAATAAAATATATGGAAAATTTGGAGATGCTATAGATGTATTTGCAGTTATTGCAACACTTTTTGGTGTTACAACATCTCTTGGATATGGCGTTTTACAAGTAAATTCAGGATTTAACTATCTTTTTGGTATGCCAATAAGTAATGTTTCTCAAGTCTTGTTAATCTTTGCAATAACTATAGGAGTTACACTTTCAGCAACAAGCGGTGTAGATAAAGGCATAAAATTACTTAGCAATACAAATATGATTTTGGCTGTTTTATTTGTGATTTTTATATTAATCTTAGGCGAAACTAGCACGCTTTTAAAATCTCTAATAGAAAATACTGGCACATATATCTCATCTTTTATAGGAGATACATTTAATCTTTATGCATATGAAAAACAAAACGATAGCTGGATTGGTGGATGGACTATACTTTACTGGACTTGGTGGATTTCTTGGTCGCCATTTGTTGGACTTTTTATAGCAAGAATTTCAAGAGGTAGAACAATAAGAGAATTTGTTATTGGGGTTTTATTTGTTCCTGCTGGCTTTACGCTTATTTGGATGACTGTTTTTGGAAATAGTGCTATAAATTTGGTAAATGGTGGTTTTGAACAACTTGCCATTATGGTAAATAAAGATATATCACTAGCATTATTTATATTCTTAGAACAATTTCCGCTAACTTTAATTTTGGCATTTATTGCAGTTTTTATGATAATTCTATTTTTCATTACTTCTGCAGATTCTGCTTCCATGGTTATAGATATGCTATGTTCAAAAGGTGAAGATAAAACCCCAAAATGGCAAAAAGTATTTTGGTGTGCATTAACCGGAATTCTAGCTGCTGCTTTACTTTATACAGGCGGGCTTGATGCTCTTCAAACAATGACTATTGTTTCAGCACTTCCACTAACTTTAGCTATGCTTGGGTCTATTTATGGACTTTTAAAAGCTTTAAGAATAGATTCTGAGAAAAAATATACTCAAAGCGTTGCAAATTTGCCAACAACCATAGGAAGCACAAAAAGTTGGCAAGAAAGACTTCAAGCTATCATTGATACCCCTGATAAAAATGAAGCAAAAGATTTTTTAATAGACATAATACAGCCAGCTTTTAGTGAAATTTCTGAAATTTTTAATAAAAACTCGCTTAATCCAAAAATACATAAAGATGTTAATAAATCAAAAATAGCTTTAGAAATAGATTTAGGCGATGAACAAAATTTTATTTATGGCGTAAAGCTTATAGAAACAAATTCACCTGATTATGCTATGAGTGATAGTTATTATAGAGCTGAAGTATTTTTAAAAGAAGGCGGGCAAGATTATGATATCATCGGATGGAGCAAAACATCAGTGATAAATGATATAATAGAACAATACAGACGACATATGCATTTTTTACATAAAACTAGATAAATATTTATGATAAATTTGTCTTATTGTGCGATAATTTGCCAAATTATTTTTAAAATTAAGGATAAAAAATGAAACTAAAAATTATAGCTTTTATTATCGTGGCTTCGCAAATTTTTGCTTTTGCAAATAATTACATAAATCAAAAAAATATCGTTGTTTATGGGCAAGGAGAGTTAAAAGTAGAGCCAGATATTGCTATTATTGATTTTATAATCTCTTCAAAAGGCGATACGCCCCAAGAAGCAAAAACACAAAATAACAAGCTTTCAGATAAAGTAAAAAAAATAATCGATAAAAACAATATCCAAAAACAAAATATAAAAATAAAAAACAACATAGTTATGCCACAAAATATATATGATGATAACGGAAAAATAGAAAAAACATTTTATATGGCGTCTCAAAATGTTGAAATTACACTTACGAACATATCCAAAGAAAGCGAATTTTTAGATACATTGACAAATATAGGCATAGAAGATATTACTACAAAATATCAAAAATCAAACATTCAACAACAAGTTGATTTAGCTATGAAAGAGGCGATAAACTATGCTATATCAAAAGCTAAAAATATGACTAGTAGTGCTAATGTTACGCTTGGAGATATACTAGAAATCGAAGAAATTCAAGCAAGTCCAGTTTATGCGTCTTATAGAATGTCAACCGTTGCACAATCACAGCAAAATTTAAATGGCAATGATGGAGTTATAGAGATAAATGCAAAAGTTAGAATTAAATTTGCCATAAAGTAGTTTAATCAAAATAGTAGCTAAATTTCGCTAAAATTAATCCTTAAAAGTAAATTTTAGGAATTTTATGAAAAATATAAGAAATTTTAGCATTATAGCACATATTGACCATGGTAAAAGCACACTCGCAGATAGAATTATAAGCGAGTGTGGAGCTGTTAGCGATAGACAGATGAGTGCTCAACTTATGGATACAATGGATATCGAAAAAGAGCGCGGAATAACCATAAAAGCACAATCAGTTCGCCTTACATATAAATTTAACAATGAAGAATATATTTTAAATTTAATAGACACCCCAGGGCATGTTGATTTTAGCTACGAAGTTTCAAGATCTCTAGCAAGTTGTGAAGGTGCTTTGCTTATAGTTGATGCAAGTCAAGGTGTGCAAGCCCAAACCATAGCAAATGTCTATATAGCACTTGAAAACAACCTTGAAATCATACCAGTTTTAAACAAAATCGATCTTCCAGCAGCAGACCCACAAAGAGTAAAAAATGAAATAGAACATGTCATAGGTCTTGATTGCTCAAGTGCGATAGAAGTCAGTGCAAAAACAGGCATTGGTATAAAAGAACTTATAGAGACCATAATACAAAAAATTCCAGCCCCAAATACAAATGATGAAGCACCACTAAAAGCATTAATCTATGATAGTTGGTTTGATAGCTATTTAGGGGCTTTAGCGTTAGTTAGAATTTATGATGGTGTTATTAAAAAAGGTGATATAGTTTATGTTATGGGAACTGGTAAAAAACATGAAGTTTTAGACCTTATGTTTCCTCATCCGCTCTCTCCTATAAAAACAAAAGAAATTACAAGCGGGGAAGTTGGTATAGTGATTTTAGGACTGAAAAATGTAAGCGATGTAAGTGTTGGCGATACGATAACTTTAGCTACAAACAAAGCTGCCAAACCAATAAGTGGTTTTCAAAAAGCAAAACCTTTTGTTTTTGCGGGTATTTATCCGATAGATACGGACAAATTTGAAGATCTTCGCGATGCATTAGACAAACTAAAACTAAATGATAGCTCCATTAGCTACGAACCTGAAACATCAATAGCACTTGGTTTTGGCTTTCGTGTAGGATTTTTAGGGCTTCTTCATATGGAAGTTATAAAAGAAAGGTTAGAAAGAGAATTTAAACTAGATCTCATTGCAACTGCACCAACTGTTACTTATGAAATTTATAAAACAGATGGAAGCCTTGTAAAGATGGAAAATCCAAGCGATATGCCGCCAGTTAATGAGATAGAAACCATAAAAGAACCATATGTAAAATCTACCATCATAACTCCAAGTGAGTTTTTAGGAAATCTTATCACGCTTTTAAATACACGCCGTGGAATACAAACTAAAATGGACTATATCACACCGAGTCGCGTTTTGCTTGAGTATGAAATACCAACAAATGAAATTATAATGGATTTTTATGATAAATTAAAATCTTGCACTAAAGGTTATGCTAGTTTTGATTATGAACCTATTGATTATAGAGCTGGAAATTTGGTAAAACTTGATATAAAAGTTGCAGGAGAAACGGTGGATGCACTTTCCATAATAGTTCCAAACGAAAAAGCTTTAAGCAAGGGAAGAGACCTTGTAAAAGCTATGAAAGAGATAGTTCCAAGACAACTTTTTGAAGTAGCAATTCAAGCAAGTATCGGAAATAAAATCATAGCAAGAGAAACGGTTAAATCAATGGGTAAAAATGTAACTGCAAAATGTTATGGTGGCGATATTACGCGCAAAAGAAAACTGCTTGAAAAACAAAAAGAAGGTAAAAAAAGAATGAAAGCTATAGGAAAAGTTGCACTTCCTCAAGAAGCATTTTTGAGTGTGCTTAAGATTGATTAATGACTTTACGATTTAGGCTAATCCGTGTGAGTTATTTACTATAAAAGAGAAAATATGCCATACATAAATATAAAAGTCACTAAAGAAAACGGGGAGCCAACAAAAGATCAAAAAGAGCTTTTGATAAAAGGTGTTACAAATTTAGTAAGTGAAATTTTAGGTAGAAACAAAGCTTCAACAGTAGTTATAATAGATGAGATAGATACTGATAATTACGGACTTGGTGGCAAAAGTATAAGCGAGATTAGAAAAGTTTAATTTTAATACTTTTATAGCATATTTTAAAAATATATGCTAAAATCTCGCTTAACTATAAAAGGATTAAAAATGAAAAATGCTCTTATGTTGTTTTTTATGATATTTTTCACAGCTTGTTCTAGCACAATGCAGCCAAATGGTACTGGTTATAACATAAATGGAACATCTGATGAGAAAAAAATAGACTCAAATTCTTTCAAAAACTTCAAAGAAGTTATGAGAATTAACCCAAAATGTGAGCCTTGTGATAACGGAAGTGGTAGCAGTGTAACGATAAACGGCGTAGATTATAGCAGTGATATCTCGCTTAGTTGTTGCAAGAATGTAAGAAAAATAGACACAGGATTAGCTCTAAAAAAAGTTTATATTCACAGAGTTAATGACTTAAGAGAAGATCAAAAGATAGTTCGCATTCAAGGCAAAGATAAACAATTTCAAGATATGCATATGAGCAAAAGAACTGATTATATGTTTTATCTTTTGCTAAAACAAGAGCTTAAAGAGCGTGGTATAATCGTGCTAGAAGAAAGAACAAGTCCTTATGTAATGAAACTTGATTTTGACTTTTTAGGCTTACAAAGCTATTATTCGCCATCATCTGCACATTTGGCATCAAATCTTTATGGATTTTTAATGCTAAAAGATATAAATAAAACAAAAAGATACAAAATTTCAACAACTCAAGATGTAAGAAAATTTCAAACAAATGATCCAGATGATTTTGGTGTTTATTTAGATTTGTTAATCAAGCAAGCAGCAAATAAAGTTGCTGAAGAAATTTCTAAATTTTAAAGGATGATTATGAAAAAAGTTTTTACTTTTATTTTACTTTTATTGTTTTTTACTGGTTGTTCTCAAAAAGGAACAGTTATAATACTCCAACCTTACACAAACTCTGGAAATCAAATCAAAATCAACAAAGAAATATTTATATCTAAGATAAA
Source organism: Campylobacter sputorum subsp. sputorum (assembly GCF_008245005.1). Taxonomy (NCBI): domain Bacteria; kingdom Pseudomonadati; phylum Campylobacterota; class Epsilonproteobacteria; order Campylobacterales; family Campylobacteraceae; genus Campylobacter; species Campylobacter sputorum. The sequence goes on from NZ_CP043427.1 coordinate 1,597,359, forward strand.
TGACTTAAGAAGAAACAAAGGTGTCATAGCCACTATACTAGACTCGCAAGGCTCCACAGATGAGTATGTTATGCTTCAAAATAATCTAGCTCAATGGGTTGATTCTTCTTTGCGTTCAGAACTTGCAAGTAGAGGTGCAAATATATCTCCAAATGGCACAAGAGTAGAAGTTGATATACTTAGTTTAAACGCGACTTTACAAGGTTATGCAAAAGACAATCTAAAAGCCGAAGCTAAATTTGAAGTGAGAATTTACAAAGACGATGGCACAACTATAACAAAGCATATTTCACAATCTCAAAGCAAATTTGCTCCTATCCATACAGGCGGTGCGTTTGATCCGTTTATTTGGGAACTTTTAAGAGATCTTGTTACAAAAACTGCAAATCAAATTTTAATTCAATGAGATGCCTAAACTGCGAAAAATTTAGCTTTTCGTATTTTTGCAATGATTGCAAAAGAATCCTTAGCGAATGCACTCTACACAAAAGAGTTATTAACTCAAATTTAGATGTGTATTCGTTTTATTTTTATAGTGAAATAAAAAAACTCATCCATTCAAAACATAAATTCTATGGCTCTTTTATATATTCTAAGTTGGCTAAATTGAGTTTTTATAAATTTGGTGTAAATTTCTCATATCCGTATAAAGTAAATGCTATAGCATTAGATGATAGCGTAAATGGGGACTATTCACAAATTGCAATTTTGCTAAAAGCATTAAAAAGTAAAAACATTAAACCGATTTATGGTGCATTAAAAGCCTTATACGATGTAAAATATAGCGGCAAAACTTTAGCTTATAGGCAACAACACAAAAGAAACTACACAATAAAAAAAGATATTAAAAATCCAGTTATTTTAGTTGATGACATAATCACAACAGGCGAGAGTATGAAACAAGCAAAGGAAATTCTTAATAAAAACGGAATAGAAGTTTTATTTGGATTAACTTTAGCAAATGCTGAATTTTAACATAATGAATTTTTATTTAGATTAAATACTAAGTTTAGTATTTAGCAACTTTTTATTAAATTTTAGCTAGAATTTATTGTTTAGTTACAAGGATAAAAATGGAAAACAATATTTTTGATGAAAATCAAGATATAACGATTGTAGATGTAGAAGATTCAGTAAAAGATAGTTATCTTACCTACTCAATGAGCGTTATAGTTGGGCGTGCCTTGCCAGATGCTAGAGATGGCTTAAAACCAGTGCATAGAAGAATTCTTTATGCCATGAATGATCTTGGAGTAAGTAGTAGAAGTCCTTACAAAAAATCAGCTCGTATTGTTGGAGATGTTATAGGTAAATATCATCCGCATGGCGATACTGCAGTTTATGATGCACTTGTTAGAATGGCACAAGATTTCTCTATGAGAGTTCCGACAGTTGACGGACAAGGAAATTTCGGCTCACTTGATGGCGATAGTGCTGCTGCTATGCGTTATACAGAAGCTAGAATGACTGTTTTAGCAGAAGAGTTACTAAAAGATATAGATAAAGATACTGTTGATTTTACACCAAATTATGATGATAGTATGGTAGAACCAGCAGTTTTACCAGCAAGAGTTCCAAATTTACTTTTAAATGGAAGTAGTGGTATTGCTGTTGGTATGGCTACAAATATACCTCCACATAGTTTAGATGAGCTTGTAGATGGCTTGCTTATGCTTCTTGAAAACAAGGATACTAGCTTAGAAGAGTTAATGAGCGTAATCAAAGGACCAGATTTTCCAACAGGGGGCATAATATTTGGTAAAAAAGGTATAATCGAAGCTTACAAAACTGGTCGTGGACGAATAAAACTAAGAGCCAAAACTCACATAGAAAAAAAACAAAATAAAGATATTATCGTAGTTGATGAGATACCATACCAAGTAAATAAAGCCAAACTTCACGAACAAATAGCAAATTTAGCAAAAGATAAACAAATAGAAGGAATTAGTGAAGTTAGAGATGAAAGCGATAGAGATGGCATAAGACTTGTAATAGAGCTAAAACGCGATGCTATGAGCGATATAGTGCTTAATAATCTTTTTAAATCTACCACAATGGAAGTTACATTTGGCGTTATAATGCTCGCAATTGACAACAAACAGCCGAAAATTTTCAATCTTATAGAACTTTTAGATCTATTTTTAAAACATAGAAAAACTATAATCATAAGAAGAACGATATTTGAACTTCAAAAAGCAAGAGCAAGAGCTCACATATTAGAGGGTCTAAAAATAGCACTTGATAATATTGATGATGTTATAGAGCTCATTAAAAATAGCGAAGATACGCCATCAGCAAGAAATGGTTTGATGGAGAAATTTGGACTTAGCGAATTGCAAGCAAATGCTATTTTAGATATGAAATTAAGCAAACTAACAGGACTTGAGCGAGAAAAACTTGACAATGAGCTAAAAGAACTTATTTTGGAAATTTCAAGATTAGAATCGATATTAAAAAGTGAAAAACTTATAGAAAATATCATAAAAGAAGAATTAATAGAAATAAAAAATAAATTTAACTGCCCTAGAATTACCGAAATTGTTGATGATTATGATGATATAGATATAGAAGATTTGATACCAAATGAAAATATGGTAGTAACAATAACTCATCGTGGCTATATAAAAAGAGTTCCAAGCAAGACTTATGAAAAACAAAAACGAGGCGGAAAGGGTAAAGTTGCAATAACAACTTATGATGATGATTTCATAGAAAGTTTCTTTATATGCGATATGCACGATACACTTATGTTTGTAACAGATCGCGGACAGCTTTACTGGTTAAAAGTTTATAAGATACCAGAAGGCAGCAGAACTGCTAAAGGAAAAGCTGTTGTAAATTTAGTTCAACTTGAACAAGATGAAAAAATCATGGCTATCATTCCAACCACAGATTTCGATGATAGCAAATCTTTAGCATTTTTTACAAAAAATGGTATTGTAAAAAGAACAAATTTAAGTGAGTTTAAAAACATAAGAAGCGTTGGAATAAAAGCTATAAATTTAGATGAAAACGATGATTTAGTAACTGCCATAATAGTCGAAAATGATGATGTTTTTGACAGCAACGCACAAAATAAAGATGAAGAATATATAGAAAATGAAAATTTAGAATTACAAGATGACAGCAATGAGAATGCCGAAGTTGATAACTCTGGTGGTAAAAAACTTTTAATAGTAACTCAAAAAGGTATGTGTATTAAATTTAATGTAAGTGATACAAGAGAGATAGGAAGAGCAAGTAGAGGCGTTACTGGTATAAGATTTAAAGAAAAAGACGACAAAGTTGTTGGCGCTCAAGTTATAGAACATGATGAAGAAGAAATTTTAAGTGTGTCTGCAAAAGGTATAGGCAAACGCACAACAGCAGATGAGTATAGGCTTCAAAAACGCGGTGGAAAGGGTGTAATTTGCATGAAATTAACCCAAAAAACAGGTGATTTGGTTGGAATAATTATCGTTGATGAAAGTATGGATTTAATGGCTCTTACTTCAAGTGGAAAAATGATAAGAGTAGATATGCAAACTATCAGAAAAGCCGGACGCAACACGAGTGGTGTTAAAATTTTAGATGTAGATGGCGAAGATGTTGTAAGTATAGCTAGATGTCCAAAGCAAGAAGATGAAGACGATGATATTTCTGATGATGGATTATTGGAATAATATTTGCTTATAAAATTTATCAAAAAACGAGGTAAAAAATGAAAAATATATCTATCCTTGCTACAGCTCTTATAGCAATGTTGGGTTTTAGTGGTTGTAGTTTTAATGGCTTTGGTTCTTCTGCAAACACACCGGCTCAAGAGGTCGTTATACAAAAAGTTGATAAAGATGATATCAGAGAAGTTATGAAACAAGAAAAGATGATATATACTGCACCAGAGTCTGCAAATGCTACTTTTAGTGCAGTAGGTGAAGGTATAGCACCGTTAAACACTGTTTCACCAGCTCAAGCTTTAGCTTTAGCCAAAAGAGCTGCTATGGCAGATGCTTATAGAAATTTAGCTGCAAAGCTTTATGGTGTTAAAATCAACTCTAAAGATACAGTAAAAGATGCTATGCTTAAAAATTCATCCATCACATCTCAAGTTGATGGTCTTGTAAAAAATGCAGCTGTTACAAATGAATATTTTCAAAATGGGCTTTACAAAGTTGAATTAGAGCTCGAAATGAATCAAGAAAAGTGGCAAGAAGTTTTTGCTTATTAATACTTCTTTGTAAATTTGCTTTTGGGGCAGATCAGTTTATTTTTTGGGCTCAAATAAATTCTCAAAACAACATTATAAAAAGTGAAATCATAGCTATATCAAAAGCTATGATTTTAACTAATGAGATACCAAATTTTTCCTGTAAAATATATGACACGCAAAAAAAAGGAGAAAGTTCCTATCAATTTTTAAATAGACATCAAAATGAGCTTTTTGCATGCTTCTCTAATTCTAAAGTACACATTAAAGATAAATCCAAACTAGAAGATAAAAATTTTTACTCAAATCTTATATTAACGCTTTCGCCAATTCGTTTTGAGGTTGAATTTAAGTCTGATTTTGCTATCATAAACAAATTTGATAAAGGATTTTAGATGAATATTGTTATAGTAGAAGATGATATAAATATGCGAAAATCCCTAGAAATTGCACTTAGCGAATATGAAGAATTTAACATAACTAGCTTTAAAAGTGCTATTGATGCATTAAAAAAACTTAGTGATGATACAGATGTTATAATAACTGATATAAATATGCCAAAGATGGATGGAATAGAATTTATCAAAGAACTTGACGGAAAATTTGATGTTATCATCATAACAGGAAATGCCACGCTAAATAGAGCCATACAAAGCGTTAGACTTGGCGTAAAAGATTTCTTAACTAAACCATTTGATATAACAACCCTTTATGAAGCTATAATACGCTCTCAAAAATTTAAAACAAAAATTAAGTCAAAACCAAAAAAAGATTTAAAAACAGATGATAAAGATTTTGCCGGGACTTCTGAGGTTCTTGAAAAAACTTTACATTTTGCAAAAAAGGCAGCTCCAACGGATGTAAATATCATGCTAATCGGAGAAAGCGGAGTTGGAAAAGAAGTTTTTGCTAAATTTATACATAAAAACTCAAAACGCTCAACTAGTCCATTTATAGCTATAAATATGGCTGCAATTCCAGAAAATTTATTAGAAAGTGAACTTTATGGTTATGAAAAAGGAGCTTTTACAGATGCAACTGCTCAAAAAATAGGTTTTTTTGAACTAGCAAACGGCGGAACTTTATTTTTAGATGAGATTGGCGAAATGCCTATAAAACTTCAGCCAAAACTTTTAAGGGCTTTACAAGAGCGAGAGATAACTAGACTTGGTGCTACAAAAAGCACAAAGATTGATGTTAGGATTATTAGTGCAACAAATGCAAATTTAAAACAAAAAGTTGAAAATGGAGAATTCAGAGAAGATCTGTTTTATCGCCTAAATACAGTCCCTATCATCATTCCGCCGCTTAGAGAACGAAAAGATGAGATAGAAGATATAGCAAACTCTGTTTTACAAAGAGCTTGTAAAGAGTATGATCTTGGCACAAAATATTTTAGCGATGAAGCAAAAAATGAGCTTATGAATTATAATTTTCCAGGAAATATAAGAGAACTTATATCTATCGTCGAAAGAGCGGCTATTTTAAGCGACAAAGAAGCCATTAGTAAAGATGATCTTTTTTTATATAGTAGAAAAAATTCTTTTTAATTTGATATAATAATAAAATTTTATTTTAAAGGTCTACCATGAGAAAATACAATATTGCCGTAGTTGGAGCTACAGGTGCAGTTGGCGAAGAAATATTTAATGTTTTAGAAGAAGTAAATTTTCCTATTAATGAAATTTTACCACTAGCAAGTAGCAGAAGTGCTGGAAGCGAGATAGAGTGTTTTGGAAAAACCTATAAAGTAGTTGAACTTACAGATACAGTGTTTGATGAACACGAAATAGACATAGCTTTTTTTAGTGCTGGCGGGTCTATTTCAGAAAAATTTGCACCACTTGCAGCTAGAAGCGGTGCTGTAGTTATAGATAATACAAGTCATTTTAGAATGCAAAGCGATGTTCCTTTGGTTGTTCCTGAGTGCAATCCAGAAGATATAAAAGAGTGGAAAAATACAGGAATCATAGCAAATCCAAACTGCTCAACCATACAAATGGTTCAAATTTTAAAACCACTTAATGATGCTTTTGATATACAAAGAGTTGATGTTAGCACATACCAAGCAACAAGTGGAGCTGGAAAAGAAGGAATGGAAGAGTTAGTTACTCAAATGCAACAATTTTTTGCTTTTAAGCTTGATGAGTGCGAACCAAAAGTTTTTCAACACCAAATCGCACTAAATTTGATACCTCATATCGATGTTTTTTTGGATAATGACTATACAAAAGAAGAAATGAAAATGGTAAATGAGACACAAAAGATACTACATAAAAAAATCGAAGTAAGTGCAACTTGTGTTAGAGTGCCTATTTTAAGAAGTCATAGTGAAGCTATAACTATACATTTTGCAAACGCGATTGATGCAAATAAAGCAAGAGATGTTTTAAGAAATGCACCAAGCGTAGTTGTGGTAGATGAGCCATCTAAAAATATCTATCCTATGCCACTTCTTTCAACTGATACAAATGAAACTTATGTTGGAAGAATTAGAAAAGATAATTTTAGAGACAATGTTTTACATCTATTTTGTGCAGCTGATCAAATCCGCGTAGGAGCAGCAACAAACGCTGTAAGAATAGCACAAAAATGGATAGAATTAGAAGACTAAAACACATAATAGTCAAATTTAATACTAAATTAAATTTGACTATATCTTTAAAATTAAATATTTTAATGACTTTATAATAACTTTCTAGATAAAATAAATTTCTTACTTTAAAATTTCAAAAAAGGCGCTAATATGGTTGAGCGATACGCAAGAAAAGAAATGAAAGAAAAATGGAGTATACAAGCAAAATATGATGCTTGGTTGGAAGTTGAAAAAGCAGCTATAAAAGCTTGGAATAAGCTTGGCTTGATAAATGATAGCGATTGCGAAAAAATTATAAAAAATGCTAAATTTAATGTAGATAGAATTGATGAGATAGAAAAAACCACAAAGCATGATGTGATAGCATTTTTAACAAGTGTTAGCGAAAGTTTGGGCGATGAAAGCAGGTTCGTTCATTTTGCAATGACATCAAGTGATACCATAGATACAGCAGTTGCTTTGCAAATAAGAGATAGCTTAAATTTAATAATATCTGATGTTAAAAATTTAATGAACGCTATCAAAAAAAGAGCGTTTGAGCACAAAAATACGCTAATGGTTGGTAGAAGTCATGGAATTCATGGTGAGCCTATCACTTTTGGTTTGGTTTTAGCTATATGGTATGATGAAATTTCGCGTTCATTAGAACTTTTAGAACATGCAAAAAAGATTATAAGTGTGGGTAAAATCAGCGGTGCTATGGGAAATTTCGCTCACGCTCCGCTTGATCTTGAAGAGTTGGTTTGTGAGTTTTTAGAGTTAAAACCAGCTCCAGCTTCAAACCAAGTTATACAAAGAGATCGCTACGCACAAGTAATGAGTGCTTTGGCTATCCTTGCATCAAGTTGCGAAAAAATTGCAGTTACTATCCGCCACTATCAAAGAACCGAAGTTTATGAAGCTGAAGAGTATTTTAGCCCAGGACAAAAAGGAAGCTCGGCAATGCCGCACAAAAGAAATCCAGTTTTAAGCGAAAATGTAACTGGACTTTGTAGAATGATACGCTCTTATGTAATGCCAGCTATGGAAAATGTGGCTTTATGGCATGAAAGAGATATAAGCCATAGCTCAGTTGAGAGATTTATACTTCCAGATGGATTTATAACAGCTGATTTCATGCTAAATCGTTTGACAAATTTGATAGACAAACTAGTTGTTTATCCTGAAAATATGCTCAGAAATTTAAATTTAACTGGCGGTTTAGTTTTCTCTCAAAGAGTTTTGCTTGAACTGCCAAAAAAAGGCGTAAGCAGAGAAGATGCGTATAAGATAGTCCAAAGAAACGCTATGAAAGTTTGGGGCGATTTGCAAGAAGGCAAAAAAGCGATAGATGAAAATGGACATAGCCTGTTTTTGCAAAATTTACTAAACGATGAAGACTTAAATAAAGCATTAAGTAAAGATGAGATTAAAGAGTGTTTTGATTACGCATACTATACAAAAAATGTAGATAAAATTTTTACAAGAGTTTTTAAATAAACTAAGGAATTAAATTGAAAGTAATAAAAAGAAACGGTAGAACAGAAGAGTTAGACATAAGCAAGATTAAAAAATACACAAAAGAAGCTGTTGAGGGCTTAGATAATGTAAGTTTAAGTGAGCTTGAAGTTGATGCAAAAATTCAGTTTCGCGATATGATAACAACAGAAGAGATTCAGCAAACTCTCATAAAAACAGCTGTTGAAAAGATAGACATTGATAGACCAAATTGGACATTTGTTGCAGCAAGGCTATTTTTATATGATTTATATCATAAAGTTACAGGATATAGCGGATACAACCACCTTAGAGAATATTTTGAAAAAGGCGAAAAAGCTGGGCGTATAATGCTTGGACTTAAAGATAAATATGATTTAGATGATTTAAATTCGTACTTAGATTACAAAAGAGATTTACAATTTAACTATCTTGGTATCAAAACGCTTTATGATAGATATCTTATAAAAGATAGTAACGCTAAACCTATAGAACTTCCTCAACATATGTTTATGGCAATAGCTATGTTTCTTGCGCAAAATGAATTTGACTGCCAAAGCTGGGCAAAGAAATTCTATGATCTTATAAGTAAATTTGAAGTAATGCCAGCAACCCCAACTCTATCAAACGCAAGAACAACTCGCCATCAACTATCAAGTTGCTACATAGGCTCAACTCCAGATAATATAGAAGGAATTTTTGATAGCTATAAAGAAATGGCGCTATTATCTAAATTTGGAGGTGGTGTTGGCTGGGATTGGAATCAAGTAAGAGCAGTTGGAGGAAGTATAGATGGGCATAAAAACGCAGCTGGTGGCATAATTCCATTTCTAAAAATAACAAATGATATAGCAGTTGCAGTTGATCAACTCGGCACTAGAAAAGGTGCAATTGCGGTTTATGTAGAGCCGTGGCATATGGATGTAAGCGATTTTATAGACCTACGAAAAAACTCTGGCGAAGAAAGAAGAAGAGCACACGAACTCTTTCCAGCACTTTGGATAAATGATCTTTTTATGAAAAGAGTTGCAAACAACGAAAGATGGACACTTTTTGATCCAGTTGATGTAAAAGATCTTTGTGGGCTTTATGGGGAAGAATTTGAAAAAAAATATATAGAGTATGAAAATGATGAAAATATCCCAAAAAACACAATGCAAGCAAAAGAACTTTGGAAAAAAATCTTAACAAATTACTTTGAGACTGGAATGCCATTTTTATGCTTTAAAGATAGTGCAAATAAATCAAATCCAAATAACCACAAAGGACTTATAAGAAGTTCAAATTTATGCACAGAAATTTTCCAAAATACAGATCCAAGTTACTATAAAATAAAAGTAATTTATAAAGATAAAAGCATAGATGTTTTTGATGAAGAAGATGATGTAACAGTAGATGGCGGATATACAAAAAAAGCCAAAAAAATCACGGCACTTGATAGTATAAACTCTAAAGAAATTTATATCGTAGAAAAAGAAGTTATAGAGGGTAAAACTGCAGTTTGCAACCTTGCAAGCGTAAATTTAAGTAAAATCAACTCGCAAGAAGATATCAATAGAGTTGTCCCAATAGCTATAAGAATGCTTGATAATGTAATTGATTTAAATTTCTATCCTCACATAAAAGTTAAAAATACAAACTTAGCATCAAGATCAATAGGACTTGGAGTAATGGGCGAAGCTCAAATGCTAGCCCAAAAAGGCATAGAATGGGGAAGCTATGAACATCTCGTAAAGATAGATGAGATAATGGAAAATATAAGCTATAACGCTATTTACGCATCTTCAAATTTAGCATTAGAAAAAGGCAAATATCCTGATTTTGAAGGCTCAAAATGGAGCAAAGGCATTTTCCCAATAGATACAGCAAATCAAAAAGCAAAAGATCTTATAAAAAGAGATGGACTTTTTGACGAAAGAACAAGGGATTGGAAAAAACTAAAAGAAAAAGTTATGAGTGATGGCATACGAAATGGTTATCTTATGGCTATAGCTCCAACTTCTAGCATAAGCATTTTAGTTGGAACAACTCAAACCATAGAACCAGTTTATAAACGCAAATGGTTTGAACACAATCTAAGCGGTATGATACCAGTAGTTGTGCCAAATTTAAGCCCAGATACTTGGCAATACTACACACCAGCTTATGATATAGATCAAAGGCTTTTGATAAAAGCTGGTGCTATTCGTCAAAAATGGATAGATCAAGGTCAAAGTTTAAATATATTTATATCACTTGAAAAAGCAACTGGCGGCATTTTAAATCAAATTTACACACTTGCTTGGGAACTTGGATTAAAATCAACTTATTATCTAAGAAGTCAAAGTCCAGAAAACGAGATAGATCAAAAAAATGTAGTTGACAGAAGTATAGAGTGCGAGGGTTGTCAATAAATTTGACTAATTTTTGTTATAATAAATAAACAAGCATAGTTAAAAGGAAAAAAATGAAATTTGTAAATAGCCATAGCATAGGGCTTTTGTTTTTAAGAGTTTTTCTTGGGATATGCGTTTTGATGCATGGTATATTTAAACTAAATCACGGCATAGCAGGGGTAAAAAGTATGCTAATAGCTAATGGCTTACCACAAATTATGTCTTATGGTGTGTATATAGGAGAAGTTTTGGCACCACTTATGATAATATTTGGGGTTTTTACTAGATTTGCTGCTTTTATCCTTTTTGGAACATGTTGTGTAATTTTTTATGTAGCAAACGCATCAGCCCCTTTTAGCCTTACTTCATATGGAGGATTTGTAGCCGAGATAGTTTATCTTTATATCGGTGGAACTATATGTTTAATGTTTTGTGGTGGTGGAAAATTTTCTTTAACAAAAGACTATTAATCAAGGTAAAATGTGAAAGAAATACTAATAACAAACGATGATGGATTTGAAGCATTAGGATTAAGAGAACTTGCAAAAGCTCTAAAAACCATAGCAAATGTTACCATAGTTGCACCAAGTAGCGAAAAATCAGCTTGTGCTCACTCCATAACTTGTACTAGACCATTACGATTTATCAAAATAGATGATGGTTTTTTTAAACTTGATGATGCCACGCCAACAGATTGCGTATATTTAGCACTACATGCTCTTTATGAAAAAAAACCAGATCTTGTAGTAAGCGGCATAAATCACGGTGCAAATGTGTGCGAAGATATCACATACTCAGGAACTTGTGCCGGAGCAATGGAAGGGGTTTTACAAGGAATTCCATCGCTTGCAGTTTCGCAATACTACGACAAAGATGGTATCGAAAAATACGGCTTTGATTTAGCTTGTGAGATAACTCTTGATATCGTTAAAAATATTTTCAAAAAAGACTATCCGCTACCTAAAAAGCAGTTTTTAAATTTAAATATACCTTCTGTTAGCAAAAAAGATTATAAAGGTTTAAAAATAGCACCAGCTGGAGAGAAAATTTACTCAACTTCAGCTCAGCTAAACCGCGATCCACGTGGCATAGAAAGATACTGGATTGGTGCTGATTTTATGGATTTTGATATAAATCAAAATACCAACACAGACATAAGCATAGTTATGGATGGATATGCGTGCATTACGCCAATAAAACTAAATTTAACTTCTTTTGAAGAGCTAAAGAATATTTCTCAATGGATCAAATAGATAGATTTTCTCGCTCAAGATTGCTTTTTGGAACTAAATTTGAAAAATTTAAACAAACAAATATATTAGTTTGTGGATGTGGCGGCGTTGGCGGAGCTTGTATAGAAGCTCTTTATAGAACAGGATTTGTAAATTTAACCATAATTGATAAAGATATTTTTGAAATCACAAATCAAAACAGGCAGTTTGGAAGCGAAAATTTAGGCGAGAAAAAAGTAGAAGTTTTTGCAAATAAATTTAGTGGTATAAAACCTATTTTTGAAACTCTAACACCAGAGTTTATACAAAATTTTAACTTTAACAAATTTGATGTCATAATAGATGCCATAGATGATATGAAAGCTAAAATTGCTCTTGCTAAAAAGATAAACGATATAAATTTAAACTCTAAACAACAGATAATTTTTATAAGTTCTATGGGCGGAGCAAAACGCATAGATCCAAGTAAAATAAAAATTTCAAACATATGGCAAACTACAAACGATCCTCTTGCAAGAAAATTTAGAAGCGAATTAAAAAAGATAAATTTTAGTGGAAAATTTGATGTAGTCTTTTCAACAGAACTTCCAAAATGCACATCTTTAGGCAGTTTTATGGGTGTAACTGCAACATTTGGACTTTATCTTGCTAGCTATGTAGTTCAAAAAATATGCGAAGAAGAGTGATATTAATTTTGCATTTTTATATTATTTAATAACTTAATATATCATACCAATACCCAACTAATAAAAACCTCCTTTTATAAAACAGACAATTTTTACTTCGTCTGTTTTTTTATGTATCACTCGGAAATCATTTTTTTTCGTTTTAGACTATTGAAATCTCTTAAAAACTCGTATAAATTTTCCTCATCTTTAGTAAGAATTTCATACGCATTAGGTTGCAAAGAAGTATCGTTTATATATCTATAAGATTTTATAGCAACCGATGTCCATTCATTATCTCTATCAATGTATGTTATAGGATCTGCAAAATGATCGCCAACAAGACCAAACATATCTCTTAAATTTGATTGACCAAGTATCGGTAAAACTATAGGCATTCCTTCTCCTAGCCCCCAATACCCTAGAGTTTGCCCAAAATCTTCATCATGTTTTGGTATATCAAAATGCATACTAGCAGCATCGCTTAGCCCAGCAAAACCTATAGTTGTATTTATCAAAAATCTTTTTGTTTCATCAAGTGAGTTTTGAAATTTTCCTTGCAAAATGTTATTTATTAATCTCATAGGATATAAAAGATTATTAAAAAAATTGCTAACAGCGCCTTGCAAAGGATCTGGCATAACATAATCATAGCCTTTTGCCATAGGTATTAAAACATAACTATATGCATAGTGATTAAAATATGTCATAGGTTTATTATACCAATAAAGCGGGTCAAATTTATTTTCATCTACAACATAGTTTGCCTTAAATTGCTCTATTTGAGTATTATCTATGTCTTTTGCAAAAGATAAAACAACACCAATACTTAAAATCAAAAATAGCTTTTTCATTATTATTCCTTTATTTTTTGATAAGTATTATACTATATTTATATTTATTGAAACAAGCTATGCTATTTTTATGATGGATTTAACGATAAAATAAGCTCTTTTCTAAAACATTTAAAATCATATCGGCATAAAATAACAACCAAACCGATTTCTAGCATTACACAACCTTTTTCAAATTATTTTGCAACTATAAAAATCGATTTTTTGTAATGCACTTCATTGATGTTTTTATCATCATTTTCAAAAGCAATACTTGCAACCAAAACAATAAAACAAAAATTTTTCATAATATCAGCTAAATACTATACTATTATTTTTAAATTTTTAAAAAATATAACAAAATTTAGAAAAACAATTATATTTTTAACAAATAAAATAAATTTTTAAGGTTCTTTTGGCTAAAATGACACTTCATTTATTTTTTGCGGGAATAGCTCAGTGGTAGAGCGCGACCTTGCCATGGTCGATGTCGCGAGTTCGACTCTCGTTTCCCGCTCCAGTTTTGTGATTGTTTTGTTGTTATAGTGCCCGGGTGGCGGAATTGGTAGACGCAAGGGACTTAAAATCCCTCGGAAATTTCTTCCGTGCCGGTTCAAGTCCGGCCTCGGGCACCATTTTTATAAGTTATGCATGGCGACATGGCCAAGTGGTAAGGCAGAAGCCTGCAAAGCTTTTATCCTCGGTTCGAATCCGGGTGTCGCCTCCATATCAAATAAAAAGGAGATAAATGCGTTTCTTGATAGGTACTATTTTGGCATTAACTTTTTTTGTAGGTTGTTCTAATACTTGGCATGGTGCTAAAGAAGATACAAACAATGCTTATGAGTGGTCAAAAGATAAAGTAAACGATGGTGCTGGCTGGGTAGAGGAAAAAACAAGATAATCTACACTTATATCGGGAGATGGCTGAGTGGTCGAAAGCGGCGGTCTTGAAAACCGTTGAGGTGAAAGCCTCCAGGGGTTCGAATCCCTTTCTCCCGGCCATTTTATATAACAAATAGTGATATTTTGAACTTAAACAAAATTTTGGTTTATCAAACAAAAATTTATTACAATTTATCATTCTAAACTATACTAATTTAAAATATAATATTAATTTTAAATACTTATAAAATATTTATAATACAATCAACTTTAGAACACATTATGGATTAAAATGTATTAAATTTTTACATAAATTTGGCAACATTTTATATAAAATTTAAAATAAAAATTTATAATTTTTTTATATTTTAAACTTTTTTTGAAAATTTTATGGTAAAATACATTCTAGTATTTGTAAGAATACTATCGATAGTAAGTGATTGCAATCTCGGTTATAGATGAGTTAGTGTAATCAAACATTGATAAATCCATCGCTAGAAATTACAATTACTAAAATTACATTATAAAGGAGTCTTATATGGCTATAACAGAAGCTCAAGTAGCTAAAATGTATGTATTGGCATTAGGAAGAAATGCTGATGCTAGTGGTGCTAAATATTGGTTAGATTTAGCTAACAAAGGAAACTTTACAGAAGAACAATTACTTGGTGCAGTAATAGACACTGATGCTGCTAAAAAAGAGTGAGGAGATGCCTCTAAAAGTAATGAAGCTTTTGTAGACCATGTTTATAAAAATATCCTTGGTAGGGAACCTGATGCAGAAGGTAAAGCATATTGGGTTGGTATACTTTCACAAAATGGTGGGAATAAAACTAAAACAATACTTGATATGTATTATTCTGCTATAGTTGATCCAAAAGGTGATCAAGGTGCAAAAGATAAAGCAGTATTTGAAGCTAAAGTAGCATTATCTCAAAAATCTATTGATGCTGGTGTAGAATTTACAGATCCTAAATTTGAAGAATTAACTAAAATTTTTCAAAATACAACAAGAGACAATATTGAAACTCAAACAGAAGCTTTTGATAAACTTTTAAAATCTACAATATATCAACTTACAGAAAATGATGATAATGTAGTTGGCGCAAGCGGTGATGACTATTTTTCAGGTGTTGCTTATGTTGGTGATGGCTTTAATAAATCAACACTAAATCCACTTGATAAAATCGATGGAGGAGAAGGCATAGATACATTAAATATAGCTTATAAAGCAAATAACTTCTCTAGCAATAACGTTCGTGGACTAACTAATGATAAACTAGCTGCAGATTTAATAGGCGTTGAGAATGTTGAAAATCTTGTTATATCTTCTGAAGTAGGCAACTTTAATGTTACAGATGCTCTTGATGGTTATGATAAATTAAATATAACAAATACTGGTGCTACATTATTACGATCAACAGCAAAAGATGTAAATGTAGTAAGTGGTGGAACTACTACAATTACAACCAACGAAGCTACAGATGTAACTGTAAAAAGCGCTCATGATACTAACGTTACTGCCGATAAAGCTACAAATATAAACTTAACAACTGATGGTGATGCTACAGTTGGTAATGCTCATGGTGAAGGCAATATAGTTATAAATTCAAAAGGTAGTGCTACAGTTACTGCTCAAAAAGCTAAAGATGTAAATGTAACAGCTGATGAAGCTGCCACAATTGTTGCTGCAGCAGCTGAGAATGTAGTTGTAAATGCAAAAGAAGATTCTATGGTTACTGCTGAGAAGGCTACAACAGCTAAAATTGATTTAGGTAGCAATGATAAAGAACTAACTCCAACATTAACAGTAGTTTCTGATCTAAGCTTAGCAAATCTTTCTGTAGGTGCTGTTACACTTAATCAACTTAGCAAATTATCACTAGATAATGTTAAGCAAACTGAAGATTTAACAACAGCTTCAAAAGATATTAGTCTTGCTATCAATAAAACTAGTGAAGTTAAACTAGCAGCTGTTAGTTTAGAAAAACTTAGCCTAACTGGTAATGCAGCAGAAAAAGGTACAACTTTAGATTTAAATAAATCAGTTTCTTTAACTAACTTTGACGCTTCATCTCTAAATGGTGATTTAACTCTTAGTGCTAAAAATGTAGCTGATAGCACAATCAAACTAGGCTCTGGCAATGATGTATTAAAATTAGATACAACAGCAGCTAAACAAACTATAGATGGTGGTGAGGGAACTGATCTTTTAGTTGTTAAAAGTGCAACTGCAGAAATAGGTAAAGGTTCTTTAGTTATTAATAATTTCGAAGGATTACAAATTTCTGATGAACTTAATAATAATGTAGATATGGCTAAATGGGAAGGATTTAACTATATAGAATTAACTGAAGGTGTTAAGGCTGATGCTCCTCATAATATAACTAATCTTTTAAGCGATTCAACTATAAAAATTTCAACAAAAGCTATAGCTGCTCAAGATTTAACTTTAGAAGCAAAAGATGCTGATAAGAGCACATCTGATGTTATTAACCTTATCTTAGATCCACAATCTACTGCAGATGGTTTAAATTTAAGTGCAAATACTGTAAAATTACAAAATATTGAAACACTAAATTTAACTTCACTTGAAGATAGTGCAAAATCACCAGATGCAAAAAATCAGTTTAAAGTAAGTGCAGACGCTAACTTAGAAACTTTAAATGTTAAAGGCAATGAAGATACTGTATTAACATTTGCAAATGAAGCTACAGGGTTAAAAACTATCGATGCTAGCGCCTTAACAGGAAAGCTAACAGCTGATATATCTGCAGCTAGATTCCAAGCTACAACACTTAAAGGTGGTAGTGGAGATGATAGCTTAAAATTTAACTCTAATAGTAAAAATTTAGTTATCACAGGTGGTGATGGCAATGATACATTCGAAGTTACAGGAGATGCATTTGAAAATGCTAATACTAAAACAACAACAGATATAGCTAAAATAGCTGATTTTGAAAAAGGCGATAAAATAAAAATAGGTGCATTAGAGGAAGGTAAAGTTGCAAAATATGATGTAGACGGAAACATTGACTTTAATGAAAACTTCAATAAAGCAGTCGCGGCTGCAAATACAAGTATTTCTAAAGCAGCATACTTTACATATAAAGATGTTAATACTGGTTCAACTGATACATATGTAGTACATTCTCTTGATGGAAGTAGTGGTACTGCTGTAAAACTAGCTGGAACTATAGATCTTGCTAACGCTACAGTTGATGCTGGTAGTGACACTATAACACTATAAGTGTTTAAAACTTAGAGAGTTAAACTCTCTAAGTTTCTTTTTTTATACTACTAAATTTATTTCATTTAGTTCATAATTCTAATTTTTTTCATTTAAATATACTTTAACGCGAAAGTAATCAAGATTTTAAATCATTATTACACTCTTTTTTCCATTTAAACAATAGCTTAATCATCATTTTATTAACATTGTAAGGCGACTTATCCGCCTTAAAAATCCAAACTTATTAATTAACTTTATATCTAAATACTTTCTTAGTAATAACAAACATAACAATGACAAATTTTACTATAATATTCAAAAAAGAAATTTATGCAAAACAGCATTTGTTTATATTATGCTTAGAAAATAAAATCTGATTTTATATGTTAGTGTTACAGATTAAAAAGAATAGTTTAGGTTTAAGTAAAGTAAATTTGATTTATTACTAATTTTAATAGAATTTTATTGTATTTCTTTGCTCGAAATTTTGCATTATATATAAATTTACTTTCCTTTAAATAAAGATAGAAAAATCTTTTCTAATATCTATAAATTTGGAAAACTAAGTTTAATAAAGTTTAAAAATCCTCTATGTCGTTTATGTGATTATTGCTAAACCCAAACAAGCTAGTTGCAAAACTCATAAGAATTTTATGGTAAGTAAGAAGTATTTTACTATGTAATAACCTTTACTCTATAATCCATCATAAGTTTTGTTGCTCTAAATTATAGAGTTTTTAGTTTATGTATAAACTTTGCCATTTGCCTTGAAAACATTTCTCATTTGCCACAAAAACCTTAGCGTTTTATGACTAACTCACTAATGTTTTACCTTTACTCATAGGTATTTTTTAATTAATGCATTTTATACTTTCTACTTGTAATTACTAGTTTAAGCAAAGTAAAAATAACTATCGTCTATCTTGATTTTGCTATAAATTTTAATATGTTTTTTGCTTTACTGCATTAGCAACTTTAAAAAATACTCTCATTTATCATTAAAATGTAAATTTATTTGAAAATTTGAACAAATTTTGCCTAGAAATCTAACTAAATTTTGATATTTTATTTATCTCTAAATCTCGCAAAAATATTTCAACATTTCTATAAATTTAGCCCCAAATTTGTAAATATTTTATATAATTATCAATGTCATAGTGAGTAAAAGCTATTTTAATTATTTTACTTAACTACAAATTTATTAACAAAAAAATACCGTTAAATTTATGTCTATAAATTAATTTATGATGATATAGAAAATACAATATTTACAAAAACAGATAAAATCAAGTAGTAAAAATAAATCTTATTTAAATATAAACTCTAATGAAAAATTTATATAATTAAATTTAATTATTTTGTATGTCATTTCTAGTGATTTAGTAACAAATAATCTAATTTCAGCTATCATTTTATTGACTTATCATGTCATTATAAGCCTTTAAGTCTTAGCAATCCAAACTTATAATAACTTTATCTCGTAATGACTGGTATTAAATGATATTAAAAAGCATTTTGCAAATCTTGCATTGTATCAAGAGAGATATTGCCTATAAGATAATTTAGCTCTATATATGACATTACTAATTTATATGAAGCTTGCAATACATCATTTCTTGCCTTAAAAAGACGAGATTTTGCATCTAGTAAATCAACCAAATCTTTAAGTTTTTCCTCATAGCCTCTTTGTATGCTTTCTTCATATACTTGAGCGTGTGTTAGTGAATTTTGTGTGATTTTATACTCAAAAATATAGTTTTGAAAATCACTAAGCATTTGCTTTTGGTAAATTTCAACTTGTTTTTGCATATCTTGAAGTTTTTGAGCAGATGATAATTCAAGTAATCTTGCCTCTTGAACTCTTGAGCTTGTTGCACCGCCTGAAAAAATAGGAATTTTAAAACTTATCATACTCTCAAGCTTATTTTTTTCATCTCCAAAATCATCGTCATCTACATAATCATAATTATAATAACCTATAGAAAAATCAAGGGTTGGAAGATGTTCGCTTTTGCGTTTTTGATACTCTTTTTGTGCAATTTCTCTCATAACTATACTTTGCTTATAGTCTAAATTTTCATTTACATCCATAAATTTAGCCGTATCAATTTTTTCAAAAAAATCAAGTTCTAAATTTGAAAAACTATTTTTAGTTTGTATTTCTTCTCCTACTAATTTATATAATTCTAACCTAGCAAGTTCTATTTGCCTTTTTGCTTTATTTACTCCTAATATTGCCTCATCATATCTAACCTTAGCTTCTAAAGTATCCATTTTATTGCTAAGACCTAAATTGAGAAGTTTTTCCATACGCTCATATCTTATTTTATTTGTATTTTCGTAGCTTAATGCTAATTGTAAAGACTCTTTAGCATATGAGTAGTTAAAATACGCTTGTGCAACTTTTTTTGCTAATTCTTGTTTTTTATTTTCATATTCTATATCATTTTCTTTTGAAATAAGTTTTTGTCGTGAGTGTTCATACCAAAGAGGTGCTCTAAAAATTGATTGTTGTAAATTTACTCCGTATTTGAAAAAACTCTCATCTAATTGTCTGTGAGTTTTACCTTTCTTATATCTTTCGCCCATAAACGCACTCTCAAATGTAATACTTGGTAGCAGTGATGCAAGAGTTTGATTACTGCGTTCTTGTATAGCCAAATTCTCAAACATTTTACTTTTTAAATCACTATCATTTTGAAGTGCCAACTCATAAGCTTCCCATAATGTTGCTTCTCTAGCACAAAGAATTTGAGATAAAATAACTAGTGCAAAAAGTAGTTTATTCTTCATTAAATGCCCTTTTAAACATATCTGTAAATGGTTTTAAGAAATAATTTAATACAGTTCTCTCTCCAGTTTTTATAATAACCTCAGCTGGCATTCCTGGAAGTAAGAAAAATTTATTATTTTGTAAATTTTTCATCCCTTCTTTTGTAACAACTGCTTTTAGCTCATAATACGGATATCCTCTTTGATCTTCTAAACTATCTGCTGATATATATATAACTTTTCCTTCTATTACATGACTTTGTTGTGTATTAAAAGCACTAAATCTAATATCCGCATCAAGTCCAACACTAACCGTATCTATGTCTGTTGTTTTAAGCTTTGCCTCTATAATAAAATCCGTTTCGCTTGGGATAATTGACATAACTTTTTCTCCAGGTCTTATGACTCCTCCTATAGTATGGAGTTGTAACTCTACTATAGTGCCATCTACTGGGGATTTTAGTAAAGTTCTATTAGATTGATCTTTTAATGCTTTGTATTTTTCTTTAACATTTATAAGATCGTTTTTTGCAACTTCTAATTTTTTTAAAATATCTTCTTTAAATGATGTTTTTCTAAATACTATTTGAGATTTTGTTTCTGTAATTTGAACTTCTAACTTTGCTATCTCAGCATTTAAAGAAGCTAAATCTCCTTTTAGTGTAGTTTCTTCTCTTTGTAATTCCCTTAATCTAACTTTATCCGTTAGTTGCTCATCAAAAAGCTTTTGCCACTCTTTCATTTCTTCTTTTATAGATGTTATTCTCTCTTCTTTGGCTTTTGCTACAGCCTTTGTTCCTGAAATTTGTTTTTGTAGTTGAGCTATGCGTTGATTTAATATATCTATCTCATCGTTAAGAAGCTTGGATTGTTCATTAAATATAGTTATTTGTGCATTTTTGACCATACTTGCATCTTCAAAACCATCTATCTCATCACTAAATGTTATAGTTTTAGCGTCATCTTTTTGTGCTTCCAATCTAGAAACCAGTGTGCTATTTTGCAAAAAATTACTTCTTAGAATTTGCATTTGACTATCTAACATAGCGTTACTAATCTCTACTAAAGGATCTCCGATTTTTACATGATCTCCATCTTTTACATAGATTTTATCTATAACTCCGCCTTCTAGGTGCTGGATTGTTTTTTTGTTGCTTATAACACTTACTTTGCCAACGGCAACTGCAGCACTATGCAATGGTGCTAATCCTATCCATAACCCAAAAACACCTACTAATAAAAATATTATAAAAATACCAAATCGTATAGTTGGATTTTCGTTTTTAAGTATCAATTTTCATCCTTTGAATCATCTAAAGATATTTTATGGTTTTTTGGCTCTATTTGAGGCTTAGCTCCGGCAAGCTGAGTTAAAACTGCATCTCTTTGTCCAAAACATACTAGTTTTCCATCGCTTAAAACAGCTATCTTATCAACAGCTTTTAAAACATTTAATTTATGAGTGATTAAAACGATGGTTGCTTTTCCTTTTAATGCTAAAAGAGTATTAAATAAAGCTCTTTCACCTTCTTCATCCAAACTAGCATTTGGCTCATCTAAAACTATAATCTTTGGATTTTTATAAAGTGCCCTAGCAAGCGCTATCCTCTGTCTTTGTCCACCACTTAAACTCATACCGCCTACACCTATTTTTGTATCATAACCATTTGGTAAATTTAGTATCATTTCATGCACATTTGCGGATTTTGCTGCCTCAATAATAGCTTTACTATCAAGTTCGCCAAATCTTGATATATTTTGTGCAACACTTCCCTCAAAAAGCTCTACATCTTGAGGTAAATAACCTACAAATTTACCTATATGATCTGTGCTATACTGCCTAATATCAGCTCCATCAATCCTAACAACGCCATTAAAAATAGGCCAAATTCCTAAAACAACTCTAGCTAAAGAACTTTTTCCAGCAGCACTTGGGCCTATAAAAGCACACATATCACCAGCATTTAATGCTAAATTTATACCGATTAAAGTTGGAGTTTTTGATCCTGGTGGTATCATACTTACAGTTTCTAGAGAAATATCGCCTTTTGGATCTGGCAAAGTCAAATGCTCCCCTTCTTTTGGAAACTCTTCTAAAAATTTAGAAAGTCTTTGATAGCTTTCCTTTGTATTTTTATAACTTTTCCAACTAGAAATCAACAAGTCAAGAGGTGCTAAAGCTCTACCCATTATAATAGAACCAGCTATCATCATACCTGGATTTATTTCCATTTTGACAACTAAATATGCACCAAGTCCCAACATCAAAGACTGAGAAGCAACTCTAACTGTTTTTGATAAATTTGTATAAATACCAGCTTTAAGACTAGATTCAGAGTGTGTTGTTAAAAATATGTTATGTTTTTTTGACCAAATATCTTTTAGGCTTTGATTCATTCCCATAGCTTGAATAACTTCTGAATTCCTTAAGTTTGTGTCTATAAATTTCATTTCACTTCTATATGTTTCATTTGAAATCTGCAATCCTTTTTTAGTTGCTTTTTCATTAAGAAGTGCTATAGAAAATAAGATAATGGCTGAAACTATGCTAAAATAACCAAAGTATGGATGAAAAATAAATAAAATAAATATATAAAATGGAAGCCAAGGTGCATCTAAAAATGCAAAAACACCATTTGTACTAAGATATTGTTTTATAGAGTTTAAATCGCTCATAGCTTGAGACGATGTTTTACCCGGATTAGCAGAAGCTAATTTAAATGTTGCATCATAAATTCTCTCAGATAAATTCAAATCAATTTGATTTGCAAAAATAATAAGAAGTTTAGATCTTAAAATTTCAAAAAAACCTAAACAAATATATAAAAATACAACTATAAGGGTTAAGAAAAACAGAGTATCCAAAGAACGAGATGTAACAACTCTGCCATAAAGTTGTAGCATATAAAGAGGTGGTGTTAACATAAGCACATTGACAAAAGCGCTGAAAATCGCTGCATATATTATACATTTTTTAGACCGAATTATTGTTTGTTTAATTTCATTTATTTTCATCGTTTAAAATCTTTGTTGTTAAATTTTCTAAGTTATTTAGACTTCTTAAGTGAGAGTGTATAAGTTCTAAATAGCCTTTTCTAGCAAAATTTGCAAGTGTAGCATCATCTAGCTCTAAAAGCTTCTTTTTACTAACTATAGAAAAACCTTTTATAAGAACATATTTTTTGTTTTCATGTGTTACACTTAACTCTTTTTTTATTAAAATACCTGATTTTTTTATCTCTTCAAGTGCCGTAATTGTCTTTTCAAATTCTGCATTATAGTTTTTCATAGCTCCAATAGCTTGACTTAAAAACTTACTAGGTTCTCCATCATCTCCAAATAGTTTTTCGCCATCCCCGCTAAACTCTTTAGCATCTTCATCTATACAAAGTATATTTTCTTTATCTACTTTTGCTAATAAAAAAGGATAATTTTGTAAATATGCTGGTATATAGTCTTTAAAATTGTCATCAATGATTAAATTTGATGTTTTGCCTAAAAGCGCAATAAGTCTTGGAGAGGCATCATTTGTAAAAACTACAGGGAAATTTCTTTCACAAGATATAATCTCTGTTGCTAAAATTTCTGTATATGCTAAATTTGGAATTTTTTCTTTATGATATGTTATGTTTTTGTGTTTATTTTTAATTAATGGTACTATATTCATATAAGTCCTTTTTTTAAATTGTTGAATTTCTATTTTCTGTCCTATAGATAGGTTTTTTTGTGTATCCCTAAAAGTATAAGCATTTTTTGATACAAAATAAGCTAGTATGTCTTCAAACTGGCTTATATTTATATCTTTTACATCATATCTTTTTAGTTCGTTTTTTGGTTTTATTTCATAAGTTTTATTTCGTTTTCTAATAAAAACACTATTTAATGATTGCATAAATTTGGGTAAATTTTCTGTCTTTAAAAATAACTCAACCGATGAGTTTTCTAAAAGATATGCAAAAATTTCTGTATTTTGATTTTTTGCTATGCTAAAAAGTGTGTCTATATATATTTGTTTATCGCTGTTTGACATAAAAAAATTTCCCCTTTGTCTTACTAAAACATAAGGGGAAATAAATGTTCTAACTTGTCTAGACAAATACATCCTTTACTAAAATTACAAGCGTAATTTTATTACTTTAATACTTAAAATAATATAAAAAAGTGCCAGAGTAAAAATACTATAATCATCTATGCTTTTTTGTTGTTATTAAGTAAAAAATCTATAAAACTATTATCGATAAGTAGTGATTTAAAAATATTTATCTGTTCTAATACTATGTTTTTCCAAGAATTTTCATCAATAAATTTATCTATCAACTCTTTTTTGTTAGTTGTTTTATACTTCATAAAATCGTTAAGCCCTTTTAGTATATCTGCACTTTTAAATCCATCTATCTCTATACAAAGATAACGCATATCGTCAAAAATTCTTGATTTTGTAATCATAACATTATCACAACAACTTAATGCTATCCTTAATGCACCACTAGCACTTTCATCGCTATCTAGATATGGAAGCACTATCAAATCACAATTAGATAAAATTTCATTTACTTTATTTATTGGCAAAAATTCTGAATGCCAAATAATTTTTTGTTTTAAATTTAATTTATTAATTTTATCTTTATATCTTTCAAATAAATATCTAGATGTTTCATCTCTAGGATGTGATATTATATTTAAAATACTATCATTTTGTTTAGAAAATTCACCAAAAGCCTCTATAAGCGAATCTAAATTTTTATGTTCAAATAAAAGACCAAAAAATCCTATATTGAATAATTTATTTTTTTTATTTTTTCTTTGTATTTTTTGTATACCGTGTGGTATCAATGTCACATTATCAACTAAACTCAAAGCTCTTAAAACATTTAAATCGTTTATGGTGTGAACAAAAATTCTATCAAAATTAGATAAAACTTCTATAGCTTTAATCTGATTTTCTGTATCAAAATTTAAAATAGGTTCTGTAGAATGAAGAGTTATGGCTAATATTTTTCTCTTTTTCTTATGTTCTATTAAATTTTTTAGTAACTTGTCGTCTAAAGAGTAAAAACCAAAATGATGTTGTAGCCAAATAATATTACAATTTGTCTTTATATCAAGCGGGTTATCTTTTTGTATTTTTATGGTATTGCTTTGCTTTTGACTCCATGAATAAATTTCATAATCTATATCTAGATTTTTTAACTCATTTACTATGTATGTTGAATATTCAGATATTCCGCACTCATCATTATAGCTAGATATAATAGCAATTTTTATAATTGGATTTTTAGATCTAAAAGCATAAAGCGAAGATAGAGATGATATAAAATTTTGAGTAGTTTTAGTACTAAACATTGTTTTTAAAATTCTTAAATTTAATTCATTTAAATCTTCTCTTAAAACACTATCATCATCTATAATTTTTTTGCAAGATTTATAATTTTGTCTGCTAAATCTTCATATAATGGATCGCTCCAAGTTGAATTATTTATATTAAAATGTGTATTTGTTTGTTGAAAAGAAAAATCTATAAAAGTAGCTTTATTGTATAAAAAGTCACTTTGTGCACCATATTTCGTAACAATAAGAGGCTTCTTATAATAACATGCTTCAACTGCTGGCATATTCAAACCTTCGCCTCTCGTAGGCAAAACTACAATATCACATTGTTCATATAAATTTGCTATCTGCTCACTAGAATAATCATCAAATATTATTTTTATATTTTCATGAAATTTTTTATCAACTAATGTTTCAACAAGATTTAATATATCATTGTGAATATTGTGAAAAGTTTTTATAGTAAGTTTAAAATTAAAATTAATATTCTGAGATATTTTATTAAAAGATTTTAATAAAATATCAACTCCTTTTCTTGGAAAACATGATGAAATATGCAATAAAATTATCTCTTTTTTAATGGAAGAATTTTTAACTACAGTTGGACACAATGGCTTTTGCAAAGGTAAATCACTTACTTTTATAGGCAACAAACAACCATTATCTATAAGTACTTTTTTTATAAAGTATGTAGATACTATAACTGCATTATAATGAGTATTTATAATATCTATAAATTTAGCCGGAATTTTTGATTCTTCCCAAAAAAATATAATTATATTATAACCTTTTTCTACATCTTCTATAGGAGGATAATGCTGATAAATATTAATCGAATTTTTAAAATTTGGTTTTTCATATAGCAAAATATCTTTTATCTTTTTCTCATCATTTAAACTTATCATTAAATTTTCAATATCAGAAAATTTACTATCCTCGTATGGTATAAAATGTAAATTTTTATCAACTTCAATATATTGTAAAGCTATGTTTCTATTTGTAGATGATAAACCATATGATCCATTTATATGGCCTATAATGGTTAAGTCATCAAAATTTTTAAAATATTTTTCATATTCTTTAAGTTGCAAATTTAAAACATGGTCATTTGAAAATTTAATATCTAGTATTTGTGGAATATTTTTTGTATTGAATTTGCGATAACTTTTTTGATTACTGCATATTTTACTTGCAAAAGTATATAAATATGGATATTTTTTAATAACTAATTTAATCATTTTTTTTATTTTTGGTCTATTGTTTATGAAATTTACTATATAAAAAATAAATTTTGAAAATATTTTTTCTATATAGAGTTTTATCCGCACAAAAATATGATAAATTTTAATTAATGGCGAAAAAACTCTTTTAAATTTAGTAATAAATTCATTTATTATTTCTAGTTGTTTTTTTATATCGTTTATATTTTCCAATTGCTCCTTTTTAGTTTGTAAATTTTGATTGTTAAATTTATTTACCAAATCATCAAAGCTTAGATCATTTGCATCATATGCCAACATCTCAATATCTGATAAAATATTATTTGAAGGTAATTTTAGAGCAACTAACGCATAATCTGGACTTACATCATTTATAATATTTTCAATATTTATATAAGAATTTTTATCTAATTTAGAATTTCGTCTTATTATAAATTTTTTATTAAAACTATTATAATCAACAATATGACTTAGTAGTTCAGGTGGTATCGGCTTTTTATGAGTTATATCAGTATAAAAATAAAGCGTTGATACTCGCAAATTTTCAGGATTTGGTGTTTCAAAAATAAGTATACCATTTTCTTTTAATACTCTAAAAGACTCTTTTATAAGCATATTTAAATATTCAAAATCTAAATGCTCTATAACATGAAAACCTGTTATAGCATCTATTGAATTATCTTTACATGTTCTAAGAAAATTAAGTGCATCAATTTTTTTGACATTTAACTCATTTTTCAGACAGACATCTATCATACCTTGATCTATATCACATCCCATTGCATCTATCGAATTTTCTTTTAAAAGCTCAAGCCATTCGCCTCTACCACAGGCAATATCCAATACTTTTATCGTCTCATTATTGTATTTCAAAATATTTAAAAATTTTATATAGACATTTAATCTTATTTTTATAGATTCTTTAGAGCCCCTAAAAGCATCTTCAAAATTTTTATAAAAATTATCCATCAGCTTTCTCCGTATTTAGTATTGTATCTAAAAATGCTAATCCGATAAATTCTGGCTTATTTGATATGTTTTGTATTTGAAAAATAACAGCATTGTCTATCCATTCGTAGTTATCTCCTATGTGGTTTTGATTTGAGTGTATTGCAACAGAAATACTATACGAACCTACGCCCAAATTTGCTACAAATTCAAAATTAAAATCTATTTTCTCATTTTTTGGTACATTTTTTAATATTTTGTCCAGAAAAAAACTGTTTGTTCCATATACAATTTGAGAAAATCTATCTTTTATCTGAAAGCCACATACTAATGAATCTAAATCCAAATTTGCTAAAACACTAATTTTTAGTCTGATTTTTTCACCTATATTTACTAATTTTAATTCTTTGTTTTGTGAATTAAGAATTTTAATGCTTGTAATATTTGCTTTTGAATTACCAGATATAGTTAATACTTGATTACCTGAGCGGTTTTTTTGGATTATTTGCTCATTTTCTTTTTTAGAAATAAGTGCATTATAATAATCAAGAACATCACTTGGTTTTCCATCTTTTAAAATATTACCCTTATCAAGCAAAATCACTCTATCGCAAATTGTTTTTATAGCAGCACTATCGTGAGAAACAATAATAAGCGTCGTTCCTAATTTCTTAAATTCTAAAATTCTATCAAAACTTTTATGTTGAAAATATGTATCCCCAACGCTTAATGCCTCATCGATAATTAATATGTCTGGTCTTGATGCTGTAACTACAGCAAATGCAAGCCTTATTTGCATGCCACTGCTATAAATTCTAACAGGCATATCAAAATATTCTCCAATTTCTGCAAAATCTTGTATATACGATATAAGTTTATCTATTTTATTTTTTGAATATCCATATAATGCACATGCGTTATAAGCATTTTCTCTACCTGTTAAATCACCATAAAATCCCATTCCAAGTTCTAATATAGAAGCTATTTTTCCATTCAATTTTATAGTTCCGCTACTTGGTTTTAAAGTGTTTGATATGATTTTTAAGAGTGTACTTTTACCAGCACCATTGACACCTATTAAACCTATACTTTCACCACTTTTTACTTTGAAATTTATATCATTTAGTATGGTTAATTTTTTTTGATTATTATCAATACCAAACCAACTAAAAAAACGCTTTAAAAATCTCTCATATTCGTAGTAGTATTTACTGATATTTTTAACTTCTAAAATCATTATAAAATATCCGCCATATCTTTATTTGCTCTTATGTAAAGATTGTAGGCCAAAAATATACCAAATACACTAAGCCCTAGAGGATATAATAATGGTAGAATATTAGGTAGTTTATTGTAAACTAAAATATCATGATAACCATTTACTATATGTAGTAATGGGTTTAAATATAAAATTATTTCTATTTTTTGTGGAATTATCTTTATCATATAGACAATAGGAGTTAGCCAAAAAAGAAATTGCAATGCTATAGAAATAAACTGCCAAATATCACGCAAAAAAACATTTAATATACCAAAAATCAATCCAAATGAACTTGCTAAAATGATAGTTAATAATACAAAAAAAGGTAGGATCAAAAGAGTAAATCCTAAAAAATGTCCTAAAAATGAAAAAACGAAAACAATAGATATAAAAAGTAAAAAATTATTTACCAATGAACTTATTATTACATTTAATATCAAGACAATTTTAGGAAATGGCATTTTTTTAATAATATTTGCATTATCTACAAATACATTTACGCTTCTTGCAAAAATTTCATTAAACAAACTCCAGCAAAGCATTCCAGACATAAGATATATGGCATACGAATACTTATTATTAATACCTGGTAATTTATTTGAGAGAACCGAAGATAATATAACAGCATATATCAAAACTTGTGCTAAAGGATGTAAAATAGCCCAAAAAAGACCAACCTTGCTCCTTGCATAACGAGTTTTAAATTCAGTTTTAATAGAATTAATTATAAAAAACTTGTATTTAAAAATATCTTTAATCAAATAAAATCCCAATTATATAAAATAACCTATGATTATATCAAAGAATAACTTAATTTGATTTAAATATAGTTTTTATGGTAGTATAGAAAATAATTTATTAGCATAAATCTCCCAAGTAAAATTGTCTTTTATAAATTTATTTGCATTTTTTTCAATATATTTATATTTATCATAATTCTGATAAATATCATTAATAATACTTACATACTCATCTGGTGTATTTGCAACAAGCAATTCTTTATTGTGTTTTGCATTTTTTAAGGAATTTGCAGCAAATGATGATATAATAGTTATTTTACCTAAAGCCATTGTCTCAAGTATTTTATTTTGAATACCACCGCCTGTTTGCATAGGGGCTATACATAAAAAAGAGCCATTAATAATATTGTATGGATCTTTTACATATCCCGTTATTGATATCTTGTCATTTAAGTATTTATTTAATTTTTTACTAGGGTTTAAGCCTATTATGGTAAATTTTATGTTGTTATTTAGTTTGTGAAAAACATTATCTATAAACCATACAACAGCATCTATATTTGGCTGATAATCCATTTTTCCAAAAAATATTATATGATTTTTAAAACTATCATCTCTTTTTGTATATGTAAAAATATCTCTATTTACGCCATTTGGTATCCATGAAGTATGTCCGAATTTTGACCAAAATTGAGCTTCGTTATGATTTACAAAATATGTCATATCATAGCTTTTGATACATTTTTTTTCATAATTAAATATTTTTTTCTTTTCATATATATATATTAATTTCCAAAATATAGATTTTACATTCTTTATAGATAAAGTATAGTTTTTATAAATACTATCAACAATATCTAAAAATTTTGGCTTATTTATATTTAAGGCATATTTAGATGTTCTTATAAGTGTGTTTAATACAAAATCACATTCAATTACTTGGCTGTTTATGTATTTTTGAATATCTTTAAAATAATAATAATTTACTTGCAAAGATTGAAATTTTATGATGGATTTAATTATATTTATAAGATAAAAAAATTTACTTTTTTTATAAATTTTAAATTTATAAAAGTGTTTTTGACAAAATTGTATATCTTCTTGAGTTAAATCCCTATCTATGATAGATACAAAATTTATATTGTATTTTTTTGATAAAATCCTAAGCATATTATAGCTTTTTAGCCTATCTCCTCCTAAAGGTGGATATGGAAATCTACTTGTTATATATAATACACTTTTTTTAGACATTGTTTATACAATCAAACCCTATTGAAATCATCTTCTATTCTTACAATATCATCTTCGCTTATATGATTTCCAGTTTGAATTTCTATTAAAACAATAGGTTCGTCTGTGTTATTAGATATTCTATGCTCAGTATTTTTATTTATGTATATAGATTCATTTGGATATATATTTTTAGTACAATTTCCTATAGTCACAGATGCTACTCCCGATAATATTATCCAGTGCTCATTTCTATGAAAATGTTTTTGCAAAGATAATCTTTTTTTAGGTTTTACAATTATATTTTTAACTTTATAGTTATATCCAGCTTCCAATATAGTATAAGATCCCCATGGTCTATGCGTTGTTACATGAGTATCTGTTAATTCCGTATTATTTTTTTTAAGTTTAGAAACTAAGTCTTTTATCTTTTGAGAATTGCCTTTTTTTGATATAAGTAAAACATCTTTTGTATCTACTATTATTAAATTTTCTATATCTATTAAAGATATATTTTTATCACAATATACAAAATTATTTTTACTATTAATTGATATCAAATTATCATTTTTTGTATTATCATCTTCATCTTTTGGCAATTTATCGTGCAATGCTTCAAAACTTCCAACATCAGACCAATCTAAATTATTATTATAAACTAGTTTTATTATATTACTCTTTTCCATTAAGGCATAATCTATGCTATTTGAAGGAATTTTATTCATATCTTCTAAATTTATTCTTATTGTATTATTTTCTTTTTTTGATCTATTATAAGCCACAAGAGATGTATTATAAATATCTTGCGAATATTGTTTTAATTCATTTAAAAATACACCTGCTTTAAACATAAACATACCACTGTTCCAAAAAAAATTATCGGATTTTATGTATTGTTGTGCTATCTCGTATTTTGGTTTTTCATGAAACATTTTAACATCATTTTGATTTTCTATCTCTATATATCCAAAACCAGTTTCTGGATATGTTGGCTTTATACCAAATGTAACCAAAAAATTATTTCTTGCCAAAGGTATTGCTTTTAGTATTGTATTCTTGTATTCTTGTTTATTTCTTATAAGATGATCCGATGGCGTTACTAAAACTATTTCGTCACTAGGTAAAGAAAAACAAGATATAGCTATAGCTGCAGCACTATTTTTACCTATTGGTTCAACAATAAATTTAGATATATTTGTTTTAATTTCTTGAACCTGATCAACCGCTAAAAAATATTGTTCTGCATTTAATACAACTATACTATTATCGAAAATTTCAAAATTTCTATCTAATAGTAGCTGAAATAAAGATTTATTATCAAAAAATTTTATAAATTGTTTTGGTAATAAAAATCTACTTATCGGCCACAATCTAGTGCCATTACCTCCTGCTAATACCAAATTTGTCATATTGCTTAGTGCCTCTTAATATAATTAATTAAAAATTCAATCATAACTTTACTTAAATCAGCCAAATAAATTTTTATATAAAAATCTATCAAAAAATTAAAATAATACTATGCATCAATTTTATGTTTATTGTAACATAAATAATATAATTTTCTTATATTATTTATAAAATTTAATTTGCTTAATAATAATTATAAATTAATATGATATGATTTTCTAAATTTTCTAAAAAGAGTTTTAAATGTTAAATTAGTTAAAAAAGAGATAGCAAAAGTTGTGGTTGGCCAAGAAAAGATGGTTGATGCTCTTATTATAGGGCTTTTATGTGATGGACACATACTTCTTGAAGGAGTTCTAGGACCTGAGAAAGCTATAAATTTAAATTTTAAAAGAGTTCAGTTCACTACGGATCTTTTGCCAAGCCACATTATAGGAATGGAAATTATAATCCAAAATAAAATAAATTTTATATAAAATATCTATTTTTTTAGGAGAAATTGTAGTTTTAGATGTGGGTCTTAAATTTAATGAAGATAGTGTTTCAAGAGTTATGCTAAAGCCACCTAAATTTGAGTTTTTAGATATTTTATACGAAGAAGACTTACACCTGGTATAAATTTAACATATGTTGATATGAAAACAAAAGAAATAAAACCTTAAAACAGATGATATAAACATAAGCGTTATAAAACCAGAAATTATGCAAATAAAAACGGAAAATAAAAATAAAATAGGAATGAAAATTTTATTTTAATTGCATCTATTTCATTTTTAGCAGGAGTAATATCAATATTGCTAGCACTTTATATATAAAAACAGAGCAAGGTTGTTTATAAAAAAAGAGTATGAGTTTAGATCTCTGATACGATATTATGGTATAAACAAAAAACTAAATCAAAAGATACAACAGCTTGAAGAAAACTATAAATTTGGAAAATCACATAAGATAGATAAAAAACTTATATCAAATTTAATCAATGAAATAGAAAATTTTGAAAAGTTGAAATAAAATCAATAATATTAAAAAATGCTAAATTTAATAAATTTTTAATTTTTTTAAGATAAAATCCCTAACCAAAAATTTAAATAAAAAAGGGCAAATATGAAAAAAGGTTTAAAAAAAAGAAGAAATCAAAACACTTGGGCTTTCATCGCTTGGAGGGATGCTAGAGTTTTATGATTTTATAATTTTTGTATTTTTTGCCCCTTATATATCAAAACTATTTTTCCCACAAGAACTCGATCCGTTTTGGCAGATGTTAAATACATATGGAGCATTTGCAGCAGGATACTTGGCAAGACCTCTTGGTGGAGTTATAATGGCACACTTTGGCGACAAACATGGCAGAAAAAATATGTTTATGCTTTCTATTGTCTTAATGGTAATACCGACTTTTGCTCTTGGTGTGATGCCTACATTTGAAACTATTGGTTATTTAGCACCTATCTTACTTCTTTGTATTAGGATAATGCAAGGAATTTCCATAGGAGGCGAACTTCCTGGGACTTGGGTTTTTATGAGTGAGTATTCTAAAAAAGAGAGTTTATTTACAAGCACAGGTGTTTTAACAGCAGCTGTTGTAGGCGGAATACTTCTTGGAAGTGTAGCAAGTCTTATCATACATAAAAACTATGAAACTAGCATTATTGCACAATGGGCTTGGAGAATACCTTTTATAATAGGCGGTATATTTGGCATAATCTCCATATATTTAAGGAAATTTCTTAGCGAAACACCTGTTTTTAAGGCGATGCAAAAAAGAAATGAGATAGAAAAATGCCTCTAAAAACAATCTTTATGCATTATAAAAACAATGTTCTTTTATCTATAATTTTCACTTGGGTTTTAACAGGCTGTATAGTTATAATGATACTTTTAATGCCAAATTTTATGACAAATATCTTTTCAACACAAGGTTACTTAAGAGTTGATTTTATACATATGCAGATGATTTGTGTATTTTTAATGTGTTTTGGATGCGTTGTATATGGATATTTGAGTGATAAATTTGGACTTGAAAAGATTAGCATTATATTTGGAGCCATATTTTGCGTTGCAGTAAGCACATATTTTTATGAAGTTTATAACAATACAAGCTTTGAAAACACAAGAATGTTTTATTTTGTAGCTGGATTTTTTGGATGTATTGGACCAGCTGGAGCACCTTTTTTCACGATTAAGTTATTTCCATCAAATGTTAAATTTACAGGAATTTCATTTTCTTATAATGTCGCATATGCAATAAGTGGTGGTGTTACACCAATACTGGCAACTTTTGCAAATGAAAAATTTCCTATGCTTTTAACATATTATATGTTGGGGCTTGGTATAATTTTCATAATCTCGACTATTATTTTTATAAACAAAAAGAGTAAAAAATTTAGCTAAATTTAAAAAATTAAAAGGTGATTTTTGTATAGAAATTCATATCTAAACCACATTTTAAATTTTATCTTATGCTACTAATCATCACAATCGCGTACTTTTGTATAACTATCATTAGTTTTATAAAGGTAAGCTCGAAAGTAGGAAATATCGGAGAAAACCTTACAAGTTCGCTTGGTATGGAAATTTCAAACTCTATAACAGCTTGGTTAAGTTCGCAAAGTAATTCTGTAACAAAAAAGCAGAATTTATAGAAGAAAATCTAGATATTTTGAATATGCCAGATAAAATCCCAAAACATCTTGACTACTTACAAAACGATACTATTTTGATATATTTCAGCTATACCTTGATAAAGACAGATATATTTATGTAAATAATGAAAAATAAAAAATCAGAAATCTTTCCTTTAGAGAAAATGCACTTTGGTATAAAAATACAATGATGAAAGAAAAAACAACTATAAATATTATGGATGTTCATAGAATTTTAAATATAAAATCTAAAAAATAAAGAAAAAAAGATACAAATATCTAAGCATATATTTGTTCAAGAAGAGGGGCAAAGCGTATTTATAGATGATGAGCTTGTGTTTTTGAGCTTAAATGAACACAAACTTTTATGGCTATTTATACATAATATAGATAAAATAGTAAGCTATGATATGATTAACGAATATGTGTATTTTGGAAAAGACACTCAAAAATCCTCAATACATAACGCGATAACAAGACTCAAAAAAAGTCTTGGAGATATAGATATCATAAATATTCCATCTATCGGATATACATTAAAAAAATATAAAGAGTAAAATTTTTTATTTTAGAAGATAAGGTAAATTTAAAAAGGCGAGTTTCCTCGCCTAAAAATTAATTAAAAGCTTTATTTATATCAACAGGAAGTGCTCTATATCCAATAGTTGCACCAAGACCAGTAAAACGAATTTCTACTTTAACATTTTGTGTGCCATCTTCTATCTCATTTAATATAGGCTCAGTATTTCCAGTTCCAAGCAAGAATTTGCCCAAACCTGCCGTAGCTGAATATATAAACATAGTATTTCTATTTGGTTGATACTCTACGACTGAAGTAATAGGGCTATACCAATCAAATCCTCTATCTTTGCCATATTCCCAAACTTGTTTTACAGTCATATTTTTCTCATCTACGACATACTCAACAGCACGACTATATTTCATAGAAGCAAGTGCTGGTTGTTCGTTACCACGACTATCGCCATTGTCAAAAACAGTTACAGTAAGCATACCTTTTTTAGATTTTTCTGGAACTACATAGGCAGTATGTTGTGTCCAAGTCCAGTCAAATCCACCTTTTTCATTCTCATAGCCAGGGCATTTTGAACCTTCATCTTCACAAACAATTTTTTTGCCTTTACTATCAACTGGTTGTAACAGATATTTTTTAAATTTATCATTCCATCCTTTGGCAGCACCCAAAATCCATTTTACTTTTTTATCCCTACCTATTTTTACAACTGCACTTTGATGTCTAACTGATAGTATTATGCTATCATCACTTGCATCGTAATTTACTGAGTTTATATGTGCCCAGTTTCTACCAACACCAACACCAGCAACATCTCCAAATGGCATAGAATTATCTTCTAATGCTTCTTTATCAAGCGTATGACCGGCTTTACTAGCATCTACATTTAAGCAAACTGCACCTTGGTCTAGTGCTAGAATATTTGTATCTCTATATGGATCTAAAATATCATAAATTTTCCACTCATCTACTACTTTTCCACTCTCATCTACCTCTATAATCACATCTCTAACGCTTCTAACATTTTTGCCATCTTTTCTTTTTTGATCAGCTGAAGCAACACGCATAATATATGTGCCTTTTGGAGTTTGTTCTATATGGTGAGAAAAATCTACATATGATAGTGGTAATCTCCTATCAAAAATTTCTCTACCCATTAAATCGTATTTCATATATCTTTGCCCCATACCAAACAGAAGTGCCCCGTCTTTTGTTTGAGAAAAGCCCATCATATTACCTTTTTTATAGATATTTGATGGATCTCTTATCTCATCGGCTTTCATATACCATCTAACATCACCATTTGCATCTATAATCCAGTTATATGGCTCATTATCCCACTCCATTGCTCCGCCTACTGGATGATTCCAAACAGCTTGACCCGAATTTGGAGTAGAAGCCCTTATAATATGATTTAATAAATATAATCTATCTTTAAATTTACTATCCATTTTTATAACATTTGCTTTTGGCAGAGTTTCTATTTGATTATTTCCTGGTCCTGGTAGATATACTGCTGGCCCATAAATCAAATATGTTTCACTCATAGCTTCGCCATTTCTTTTATAGCTTACTTCTACTCTATTTCTATACTCAGGATATAGTCCCCAAACTGGAATTCCACCATGTTGTCTTACAGCGTTATCGCTTACATCGTATTTTATATCAATACCGCCACCTTCTTTACCTTTGACTACTACTTTAACATCTGTAACATCATATCCGCCATTCATAATAACAGCAGTAAGAGGTGCTACTTTGTATGGATTCATATGTATAGCTCCAAGCTTGCCAGCTGGTTTATAGCTAACCGGACCACTTGCACCGCCAATAGCAAGAGCATTAGTAGCACCAAAACCAAGAAGCATTGTAGCAACAAGTGCTGAACTTATAACTTTTTTCATACTATCTCCTAATTTAAAGTTGTAAAATTTATTATATATTTAAAAAGCATAAAGTAATATTAATTAACTAAAGTATAAGAATTTAAAAATTAGACAAAATTGAATTTACATATGTTTGCTTTTAGACTTAAATCCAAAAGCAAACATTTTAGTTTATATATTAAAACTATTTGTTTTTAGGTTTTGGAGCAAAAGCTTTATCTACACTAATTGGCATAGCTTGATAACCATTTCCTACTCCAGTAAATTTAATCATAACACTTGGCTCTTTTGCACCCCATTTAAACTCATCTATCACAGGAGTTGCAGCACCTAAAACCTTTCCAGCAGCCAAATCATAACCCATACCCGCAGTTGCTGAGTAAACCATAATTGAATTTTTATCATCCATGTATTTTGTTAGGCTAGTAACTGGGCTAAACCATTTGTTTCCACGCTCTTTACCATATTCCCAAATTTGCTCAACAGTCATTTTCTTTTGATCTATTTTATAAACAACTGCACGGCTGTATTTCATCTCTGCAAGAGCAGGTTGCTCCATACCACGGCTATCACCGTTATCAAATGCAGCTAAATACAAAATATCTTTATTTGTTTTTGAATCAATTATAAATGCAGTATGTTGAGTCCAAGTCCAGTCAAATCCACCTTTTTCATTCTCATAGCCAGGGCATTTTGAACCTTCATCTTCACAAACAATTTTTTTGCCTTTACTATCAACCGGTTGTAACAAATATTTTTTAAATTTATCATTCCATCCTTTGTGAGCACCAAGTATCCATTTAACTTCTTTATCACGACCAATTTTTACGATAGCATTTTGATGACGAGACGATATAATGATACTATCATCATTTTGATCATAATCAACACTATTAACATGAGCCCAGTTTCTACCAACACCAGTTCCAGCTATATCACCAAATGCACCTTCTGAGTTCATTTTAGCTAGGTCTTCGTGACTAAATGTTTTACCAGCTGCTTTTGCGTCTATATTTAAACAAACTGCACCTTGATCAAGAACCAAAATTGCAGTACTTCTATATGGATCTAAAATTTCATAAAGTTTCCAATCATCAACAACTTCGCCATTTGGAGCAACTTCTACTATAACATCTCTAACACTTCTTACATTTTTGCCATCAGGTAGTTTTGTATTTGCCGAAGCAACTCTTAGCAAATAGTTACCATTTTCTGCTTGATCCATAGAGTGTGAAAAGTCTATATATCCAGATGGAAGCTCTCTGTTAAATATCTCTCTACCCATTAAATCGTATTTAACATATCTTTGTCCATAGCCCCAAAGCACCGTCTTTACCTTGTTGAAAGCCCATCATGTTTCCTGTATGCATAAAATCAGTAAAACTTAAAATTTTTTCAGAATTAAAATACCATCTAACCTCACCTTTTGTATCAACTACAAAAACATTTGAACCGTAGTTCCATTCCATTGCTCCACCCATTGGATTGTTCCAAACCATTTGTGAACTATTTCCTGGTGCCTTACCACTAATGTTATTTACAAGATAAAGCCTATCTTCAAAGCCTTTTTCAACTTTTTCTACTTTTACACTATCAAAAAGTGTTGCTTTATTGCCCAGTAGTCCAGATGTTGGAAGCATTACAGGAGCTGTTGGGATTTTATACTCTTCTGTTACAGTTTCTGATGGTTTTGTAAATTCTTTCTTAGTATAAGTTACTTTTTACAACATTCATATAATTTGCATAAAGACCCCAAACAGGAATACCTCCATATAGTTTTAATTTTTGATCATCCACTTTATAGGAAATTCTTTGACCACCATCTTTTGGAGCTATCTCAACTGATACATTACTTAGAGTATACCCACCATTTTGGATAAAGGCAGTTAATGGAGCAAATCCGTAAGGATTAAGTTTTACAGAGCCAATTTTTCCTTGAACTTGCCAAT
Organism: Campylobacter sputorum subsp. sputorum; assembly: GCF_008245005.1. NCBI lineage: Bacteria > Pseudomonadati > Campylobacterota > Epsilonproteobacteria > Campylobacterales > Campylobacteraceae > Campylobacter > Campylobacter sputorum. Next base: position 1,636,754 of record NZ_CP043427.1, read on the forward strand.
ATATCTTAGCACCACTTGCACCACCCATAGCTAGAGCTGAAGTTGTGCTAACAGCCAATAATAAACCAGCTACTTAAATATTTTTTTCATATTATCTCCTTTTTGTATTTATCATTCCAAAGTATAATAAACACTTTTAACAAATTTTTAACTATAAAATTAAATTTAACTTAAAGTAAAATTTTATATACTTTTTGTTAAAATATCTCAATAAATTATAATAAAACTATAACAAGAAATGAGAAATCAAAAAATTTATCAATTAATCGGAGTATTTACTCTGCTTTTTATATTCCTATTATCTTATCAATTGTATTTAACAATATAAGAGATCAAATTCTAGACAAAATAGATGAAAATAGACATCTATAGCTAAAAACTTAGAACATCAGATAAATGTATGGATAGATGAGCAAATAAATATTATAGAAAAAACTAAAATTATTTTTGAAAGTAAAAAAATTTACGACAATGAAGATGAAATTTCAAAATTTAGTAAAGATTTTTTATATTTAAAAACTAATTTTGACATTATACAGTTTTTTATAGATGAAAAATTTACTATGTTAAATGGGAAAAAAATACTTGATTTTAAAAACAATTTAACTGATGAGAATCTAAAAAGAATAGATAATGCTAAAAAACTTGAGTGGTTTATAAAAACAAAAACAAGTAATCACACGACAATAAATTATATAAAAAACATGTCGTACTCAAAGTTCCAACCGTAAATTTTTGTACTCCAATAAAAGATAAAGATAAATTTAAAGGTGTTATGTGTGGCGTTATAAACATAGATAATCTTTTTAAAAAACTAAAAGATATAAACCCGCCAAAGTATTTTTATTATTTTATAGTTGATGAGTTTAATACTATTTTAGCCAAACAAAATGATCAAAAACTAATGGCTGAAATTTCAAAAACTTGTAAAAATCTAGAAGCCAACGTAACAACATTCCAACTTGGTGATGATATAATAAAACTAAGTCCTATAAAAAGATTTGATTGGAAAATAAGGTGTTGGCGTTGATAGACTGCAATTTTTTAAACATAGTCTTAAACCAATTATTAAAAACACAGCTATTTTATCTATGTGTATTTTTGTATTTTTTGTGGTTTTAAATTTGATATATGGATTTTTAATACGAAAAAACAATAAAAAAACAGAAGAAATGGAACTTCTTTTAGCCAGAAAATCTAGATTAAATGAAATTGGCTCCCTTATAACCGGTATAAACCATCAATTAAAACAGCCTCTAAACTCACTAAATTTAGCTATATCAAACTCAGAATTATTATTACAAAAAAATCCTATAGATATTGAAATGCTTCTTAAAAATATGTCGATTTGTAAAAATCAAATTAATTTAATGAATAAAACTATAAATATTTTCAGAAGCTTTTACTCTCCAAATGAAGATATAAGCGAATTTTGCTTAAATGAAACCATAAAATCTATTATTTACACTACAAATTCACAATTTTTCAAATATAATATAACCGTAAAATTTGAAGAAAAAAGTAAAATTTTTGCAAATAGTATAGAAAATTTTATACAGCAAATTTTACTAGTTTTACTTCAAAATTCAAAAGACGCCATATTAGAAAAAAAAGATATAGTAGATAAAAACATATATATTAATATAGAAAAATTTGATAAAGATGTGATAATATCAATTAGTGATTTTGGAATCGAGATAGATGCTAGACAAGCAAAAAATATATTTAATGCAAGCAAAACTTCATCAAAAAAACTTGGATTTGGCTTTGGGCTTTATTTTTCTAAAATTTTAAGCACAAAAAAACTAGACGGTGATCTTGTATTGGAAAATCATAAAAATCCGACCAAATTTAGCCTTAAAATACCACTAGATATAAGGAAATAAATGCATAACTCAACACTTAATTTACTTAAAAAATTTAGAATTTTAATAGTAGAAGATGATCCTATTACTCTAGAAATGATTTCTTTTGGATTAAAAGAACATTTTGAGCTTTATGTAGCAAAAGATGGTCTAGAGGGTTTTGAGATATTTAAAAAACATAATGTTGATATGATTTTAACAGATATTCATATGCCAAATTTAAATGAGCTTGAGATGATAAAACTTATATTGCAAATCAAACCAAATCAAAACTTTATAGTCATGACATCTTATGATAGTGATAAAAATTTACTTGATAGCATAAAATGTGGTGCATTAAATTTTATACCAAAACCTCTTGATATCCCTACATTGCAACGCTTCTTACTCTTGAGTTTAACAAATCTAAAAGATGAATTAAAACAAATTAGCCCAAGAGTAAGTGTAAATTTTATAAATGAAGCTATTTTTTTAGATAATAAACCTATATTTTTAAGTGCTAAAAATCATAAAATTTTCTGGCTTCTAGTTTATAATCTAGACAAAATAGTAAGTTATGAAGTTATAGAAGATTACATTTATGATGGTGAAAACTTTAGCAAAAGTGCTCTTTATATGTCTATAAAAAGACTAAAATACGAACTAAATGATTTAAATATAGAAAATATTCATTCAAGTGGATATATATTAAAGACAAGTATTTAAAATAAAAAGTGCCTATTTTTTTAGGCACTTATAAGATTAAGCAGCTTTATTTTTTATAGATGTTATAATCCATGATCCAAGCATAGCTACCAAAAGAGCAGTAGCTACAACATACGCCATAAGTGTACATTGTGCCATATCTAAAAATTTAGCAGATGGAATCAAATACCAACCATCAGCATAGAAATTTGTAAAAAATGTCTGAATTGCATCAAGCTGTGCGCCATCTGGAACAACTGGAGAATCATAACCACAATCTCCTGTTGGTTTAAACCAGTCTGGTGCCCACTGTGCTAAAGGAAGACCAAACGGGAAACTAGGATCAGTTGAGCAACCTTGAACACCAAAAGGATCATCACCATGAACTGCTTCATGAATAGCATGAAGTTTAACACTATAGCCTATACCTATGATAGCTCCATATAAACCAAAAACATATCCTATTATTTTAAGAACTATATTTTTTGGATTAATAGCTGCTATTATACCACCAAGAGCCATTACAATCATTGAAAATCTTATATACACACACTGTTCGCATGGCAACATATACAGATAATTTTGAAAGAAGCTATGGGCTAATATAACTAACCCACCCATAGCAACTACCATCAATATCCATAAAAATCTTTGATCTTGCCATCTTGACATAGTGTCAATAGGCGAACTTTTAAAATCACTCCATAAACTCATTTAGTATATCCTTATTTTAAATTATGAAGCTCTTTTATAGTATTAGCCATTTGATCTATACCTTTGATTGATTTTGTATAGATAAGGTATTTTCCATCAACAACAAATGCTGGAACACCTTGAATTTTAGCAACCATATAAGAATCACTATTTTGATCCATACCCCATTTATTTAATATGTCTTGAACTTTTTGATCTTTAACTGCTGCATCAACATCTGCTTTAGTCATACCAACTGGCTCAAGTGCAGTTTTATAAAATGCTTCAACATTTTCAGGTTTACTAGCATCATTACCCCATTTTTCTTTTTTGTCATGATAAGCTTTATATAGAGCAAATTTTACTTTTTTGAAATTTGAATTATCATCTAGTAAATCAATACCAGCTGCTTGATCTTTTGCAATCATAACTGCTAGAATTTCGCTACCGTATTTACCAAAAACACCTTTTGTAGCTAAATGATATGGAACAAATTTCATCTCTGGTACTTTTTTCATAACAGGTTTTGTTACAGCTTTGTCATATTTATAGCAAAATGGACAATCATAACTAAATACTTTTATAACTGTACCTTCTGCATTAGCAATAGGTTTTTCGAGTTTAACATAATCTGTACCCTCTACTACAGCTGCACTTGCACTGATTCCTGTTAGCATAGCTAAAACTACTAAAGACTTTGTAAAAGTTTTTAAAAACATTATATTACTCCTTATGTGAAATTATATTGTAATAATAGCAAATTAATCTATCAATACGCTGACATAAAACTTAATATAATATTAATTTATATTTATTAACGATTAGGTGAAACTTTCGCTTCTTCTGAATTTGGGTAAGTACTTTTTAGAAATTTATAAAATTTATCGGCACTATTTTTGTCGCCAACTTTATCAAAACTAATTGCAGTATGATATAGTAATTTAGGAGTATAGTTTGCTTTATCATATATAGCTATACTTTTTTGATAGTACTCTATAGCAGATGAGTAGGATTTGTTAAAATACTCAATTTCACCAAGCATAAATGTCGCTTCAGCTGGTCGGTGATTGATACTTATAAGATACTCATATCTTGCTTTAGCACCTGAGTAATCTTTGCTTTTATACATATTAGATGCTTCTTTTAAAATATCGGCTGGAGATTTTGAAGTAAAATCAGAATTTGATGAAGTTGTTTCTACTTTAGTTTCTGGTTCTTTTTTCTTTGAAGTTGTATCTTTAGTGGTATCTTTTAAATTCATTTTAGATAAATCACTTTTTGATACATAGTTTGAATTAATAGAATCTATCAAGGTACTTAACTCGGCTAAAACTTTTTTTATCTCATTATTATTTTTTTCTTGTATAGCTCTACTTTCTTCTACATACTTTCTAAGATCGCTATTAGCAGAGTCTCCTCCGTTTGCACCACCACTTTCTAGCATATTAAGTCTTTGTTCTATTCTGCCTATTTGAGCATTATTGCCCTCTACAATACTTTGAAGACCCTCTATACGTTCTATAGCATTATTTAGTTTTGCTTCTGTGCTTCCAAAATTTTGATTTAGTTTTTCTACTTTGTTTTTATTATTTAATAAAACTTGCTCATTTTTTGTAAGACCGTAAGGATTAGAAGCATCTAAATTTCCAGCATCAAATACTGAAACTTCTGCAGAAAATAGTGAAGTGGTAGCCATAAAAATAGCTACCAAAAAAAGACTTTTTTTAATCATAAATTATGGAAGAAGTGTAAAATCTGCACGTCTGTTTTGAGAATCGCAAGATTTTGATCTCTCAGTACAAACTGGGTTGCTCTTACCATTGCTAACGATAGAAATTCTATCTGCATTTATACCACGGCTAGAAAGTGCATCTTTAACAGCTTTTGCTCTTTTTAATCCAAGTGCATAGTTGTATTCATCTGTTCCCCACTCATCGCAGTTTCCTTCTAATTTTATAGATAAGCTACTTGCATCTGAAGATGAAAGAAGATCAGCATTTGTTGCTACAACTGGTTGCATATCACTTTTGATATTAAATTTATCAAAATCAAAATATACTGTTTTGATTTGTGAATTAAGTTGAGCTATAAGAGCATTAAGTCTGTCTGCTTCACTCATTGTATCTCTACTACCAGAATAATCGTTACTTACACCTTGTGAACTTGCACTTGTGTCAACTTCTGGGCTTTTTTGGCTACAACCACTAAATAAAATAGCAGCTGCTGCTACTGAAACTAAAAATATTTTTTTCATATTTCTTCCCTTTTTTGATTTGATTTTGCTTATTATAACATAAAATTTTAAAAATTCTACCAATCTACTGATTGAATTCTACCAATTTTTAAAGGAAATTGAAAACTTTTATTTTCATTTACTCTTATTATACCAACAGCTGTCTGTCCACCCATATCTTTTATAAAGATTATGCTTCCGCCGTCGCTAGAAAATCTTGGAAAGTTATTTTTACCACCAGATGTCAATTGTCTAACATAATTTGTTTGTGTTGATATTAGATATAAATTAAAATCCCTAGTACCAAATTGACCTATACTATCTTCTCTACTAGAATATACTATATAGTTTTTATATGTACTTACTGAGTTATTGTTTCTACCTTGATAAACCATCTGCTCTACTGCTTTATCATTAATGCCTTGAGAGTATATATTTGGATATCCTAGCCTATCACTTACAAAAACTATTCTTGAATCATTATCAACAAAATTTCCATTAACATCAATACCTTTATAATCAGTTAATTGTTTTAAATTCTTACTTCTTAAATCATATAGATAGATATCTGGTTGATCATGTGGAGCTATGGTTAAAAGAAGTTTTGATCCATCTTCACTCACATCAGAAGCAACAAGCATACCATCCCCATCTATTATTTTTGTATTTTTGCCACTATTTAAATCATATCTATAAATAGACAAATTTGCTTTATTATATTTAGTATAATAAAATGCACTTTGCTCATTGTTTGCCCATTTTGGAAATACATTAAGACCATCTCTCAATATAGTTTTTTGATATGTAAGAGTATAATCAGCTATTATAATTTCACTTCTCATAGGAGAAACTTCCCTTGCAAAAATTATAGAATTAGCCATCCATTTTACTGGAGACATTCCAAGATTATCTATAAGATCCATAACACTTTTATGTGCTAGATATGGGTATTTTTCGCCATTTGATATATCATACACTTTTTCATATCTAACCTGAGCTTTTTTTGGATCTATTATTTTTACATTTAATTTTAAGCTAGAATTTTTTGAGCCTTGTAGTGCATATCTATATATAATTTGTGCACCTTTTTCGCTCATAACATTACTAACAGGATTACCAGCATAACTACTTGTTATATACTCATCTAAAACTTCAAAAGTAGCTCCAACTTTTAAGTCTCCTACAACTAGCTTAAAAAACTTCTGTTTTAACGCTTCATCGCTGACTTCTGTTGTCGCATCTTGAACAACTATTTTTGGCAAAACTACACCCTGATTAACTATTGACATAGTAGCATCTACTGCAAATAAATTAATCACCATAACCATTACTAAGAAAATTTTTTTCATACTCACTCCGTTACTGTTTTATCTTCTAAAACTACTTTAATAACATTGTCCTTACCAGCTGGAGCTGGAGGAAATGTAACATTTTGCATATCTGCTAAGAATTTTTTAACCTTTTGGTTAAATTCATTATCAGGAGATAATCCTACTATATTGTAGCTGAATTTACCATATTTATCTATATTTATTTCAACCTCTGCTGTATTATCTGTTTGTGCACGATAAACCCTCCAATGTTGTTCAAGTATCCTTGTAATTGCTCCATAAAAAGGATCATATATACCAGTGCTCTGTGCCTTTGGCGACTTTGCAACTTGATCTATTTCTAGACCTTTTACAAGATCGCTTGCAGACTTTTTAGTAGTTGTAGTATCATTATCACTCTTTTTTCTACTTTGAACTTTTTGTGGCGATAAAACCTCTTCTTTTTTAGTAACTTCTTTCTTTTGTGTTTTTGTATCTTTTATCTTGGATGTATCTACCGCTTTAAACAAATCTTGAATATTTGGTTCTTCCTTTGGCTTTGGTGGGGGTGGTAGTTCTTTTTTAACCTCTTTTACTTCTTTAATTTCTTTTTGAGGTTTAGGTTCTTTCATAGTAGTTTGTTCTTTTACCACTTCATCTATTTTTTGAGCCTCAACTGGTTTTTCTTCAACTAGCTTTTCCTCTTTTGGTTTTGGTGCTTTTGGTGTATTTGATTCTATTTGGCTATCAATTACAACAACATCCATAAAAGCATCCAATGAGTCTGTATATTTTTTTGCCTCTTCTTTATATTGTGTTATTTTAAAAAAAAGTAACAACAAAAGAGTTAAATATATAAAAAAAGAAAAGAAAAAAGAGCTAAAAACTGGATATTTTACACTATTATCATTTTTAACCATTTGTTTGTAAAGCTACCTTTGTAAAGCCAGCATTTTTAACACTTTTTAATACAAACATAACATCATCATATAATAAATTTTTATCCGCTTTTATATAAACGGGTGATTCTTTATCATATTTTGAAGATAAAAGCATTATATTATCGGGGAGTTCCATTATAGACATTGTGCTTTGGTCTATATAAACCTTTTTATTGACATCAACTCTAATAACTAAATCCTTAGACTTGCTTTGGTTTGCAGTGCTTTTTGAACCATCTGGCAAAGTAATGTGTTCTTCATAAACCAAAGTAGGAGCCGTAACCATAAGTATTGCTAATAAAACTAGCATTATATCAACAAGCGGAGTTATATTTAACTCTGGTGAATCTTCCTCAAATGTAGTCATTAATCCTCTTTGGAGTTAGCCAAAATGATATCTGCTTCATTATTTATAACATACATAAGTTCATATGACTTTCTCTTAAGTATAAGATGAAAAGTATAAGCAGGAATAGCAACGAAAATACCACATCCGGTTGCAACCAATGCCTCGCTAATAGCTGGTGCTATTACACTTATAGAACCGCCGCTTTGTCCTAATTTAGAAAAAGTTTCTAATATAGAAACAACAGTGCCAAAAAGCCCTATAAAAGGTGATGTAGAAGCTATAATACTAAGCCAAGTTAATCCACTTGTGGAGTTTTTTTGGGCTTTACTTATACAAATATTTAATTTTTCTTTTGCAATCTTACCAGAAGTACATTTTTTTAATATAGTATTAATAGGAACAACCTTACTTCCCATCAAAAGGGATTCTAAGGCACTTTGTTCATCGCTAATCCATTTTTTAAGCCCAATTAGTCTAGATATAAGTATAGTAAAACTTACAATAAAATATATAGACAACCATGTTAAGACAAAAATAGTTATAAAACTACTTCTTAAAAAGTAATCAAAAAATATATCTAAGCCACCCACTAATGTTTTCTCACTATGCTATCTATTTTTGACATAGTTGAAGCCATGGCTACGCTATCACTACTCATACTACTTATAAGTTCTTTTGCATCTTCTAAAGATTTTGCGAGCTCACTATCGTTATTTCCAGAAACATAAACAGTTCCATCTGCTAATATGCTAACATGATTTTCATCTATTTTGGCATATCCCCAGTTTATAGCAACAACTTCATGAGAACCGTTTATATCTTCTATAACTATTGCCCCTGCTTTAAGAAGCGTTATCAAAGAAGCGTGTCTAGGTAAAATACCTAGCTCACCCTCTGCTCCAGGAATAACTACCGATTTTACATCATTTGAAAATATCATACCATCAGGAGTTACAATTTCTAATTTTAATGTATCCATAAACTATCTATTCCTTAAGCTTGTTTAATTTTTTCAGCCTTAGCTATAACCTCATCTATATTTCCAACCATATAAAAAGCATTTTCAGGTAAATCGTCGTATTTTCCTTCTAAAATACCTTTAAAGCCTTCTATAGTCTCTTGTAGTGTTATGTATTTTCCAGGACTGCCTGTAAAAACTTCAGCAACAAAGAAAGGTTGCGATAAATATTTTTCTATTTTTCTAGCTCTATCAACTATAAGTTTATCTTCTTCGCTTAATTCATCCATACCAAGAATTGCTATTATATCTTGCAAATCTTTATATTTTTGCAATACTTGTTGAACGCCACGAGCAATATTGTAATGATCTGTGCCAACAATTTGCGGATCCAACATTCTTGAAGTTGAATCAAGCGGATCAACAGCTGGATAAATACCTTTTTCAGCTATACTTCTATTTAAAACCGTTGTCGCATCAAGATGAGCAAAAACTGTTGCAGGTGCAGGATCAGTTAAATCGTCCGCTGGCACATAAACAGCTTGAACAGATGTTATTGAGCCTTTTTTAGTGGAAGTAATTCTTTCTTGAAGTTTTCCCATCTCACTTGCTAATGTTGGTTGATAACCAACAGCAGATGGAATTCTACCAAGCAGCGCTGACATTTCAGAACCTGATTGAGAAAATCTAAAAATATTATCTATAAACATCAACACATCAAGCCCCATTTCATCACGGAAATATTCAGCCATTGTAAGACCTGTTAATGCTATACGGTTTCTTGCTCCTGGTGGTTCATTCATTTGTCCATAACATAAGGCAACTTTATCCAAAACACCAGACTCTTTCATCTCATTATAAAGATCATTTCCCTCTCTTGTTCTCTCTCCAACACCGGCAAAAATTGAATAACCGCTGTGTTTAAATGCAACATTATGTATAAGCTCCATTATGATAACTGTTTTTCCAACGCCAGCACCACCAAATAAGCCAACTTTACCACCTTTTGCATAAGGTGCAAGAAGATCAACTACTTTTATACCTGTTTCAAAAATTTCACTTTTTGTACTTTGATCTTCAAACGAAGGAGGATCTCTATGGATAGCCCATCTTTTATCAAAATCTGTTACTTCACCTTCATCTATTAAGTCACCTACAACATTAAACATTCTACCTAAAACTTTATCTCCAACAGGAACTGTTATAGGAGCACCAAGAGCCGTAACTTCTAATCCTCTTTGTAAACCATCACTCATATCCATAGCAATGGTTCTTGCTCTATTATCGCCAAGATGTCCAGCTACTTCAAGAATAAGTCTTATTTTTTTACCATCTAATTCATAATTAACTTCTATTGCTTCGTTAATTTTAGGCAGATAATCATTAAAATCAACATCTACAACAGGTCCCATAACCTGACTGATTATTCCTTTCATATAACTCCTTTTCTTTATTTCATTGATTCAACGCCACTGATAATCTCAGTAAGCTCTGTAGTAATAGAACTTTGTCTAGCTTTGTTATATTCTAAATTTAGTTCAAAAACTCTCTGTTTTGCATTACTTGTAGCACTATCCATAGCTTGCATTCTAGCACTATGTTCAGCTGCCAAGCTGTCTATTAATGAAAAATACATGCTATATTCAAAATACTTCTTAATTAGTTCTGTCATAAGTGCATTTTTATCTTCAGCTTCTATTTCAAGAAGTGAAGTAGATTTATTTACAATATCAGATGCTGATATAGGTTCTATAGGAACTATATCGTTGATTCTAATTTGCTGAGCTATCATGCTCTTATATCCGTTATGGACCAAAATAACTTTATCTGTTAAACCTTTTTCAAAATCATTAATAGCATCATTTATAATCTCTATAGCTTTTTCATAATTAGGCGAAGAGCTAACCCCGACATATGTTTTTAAAAGATCTACGCCTTGAAATTTAAAATATTCTATACCTTTTTTTCCAACAGCTCTAAGTCTTATTTTTACTTGTTTGGTTTTATACTCATTTATAAGTTCTTTTACGGTTTTAATAGTATTCATATTAAAGCCGCCACAAAGACCTTTATCGGAAGTAACAAAAATAATATCCACCTTTGTTACCTCTTTGCTTGCATTAAAAAAATTACTTTCATTAAGTGAAATCGCATTTTGTTTTAATTCATATGATATTTCGCTTAAAATCTCGTTTATTTTAATAGCATAAGCACTAGATTTTCTAGCCGCTTCTTTAGCTTTTTTGAGTTTAACATTAGAAACAAGTTTCATAGCCTTAGTTGTCTTTTCGGTATTTTTAACACTGACTATCTTGTTTTTAATCTCTTTTAAATTTGACATTTCTAACCTTATTCAACTACAAAAGTCGCCTTAAAATCATTTAATGCTTTAATAAGCAACTCCTCTATTTCTTTATCAAGTGCTTTTTTATTTAAAATTTGCTCAAAAAGTTCAGGACATTTTGCTTCTATATATGGATAAAGCTCATTTTCAAATTTAGATATAGCAGATACTGGAATATCATCTAAATACCCTTGGCTTCCTGCATATATTATAACAACTTGTTTCTCAATACCAAGAGGTGAATAAGGAGGTTGTTTTAATATCTCAACCATTCTTTGTCCTCTTTCAAGTTGCTTTCTACTGCTCTCATCAAGATCACTTGCGAATTGTGCAAATGCTTGAAGTTCGCGATATTGTGCCAAGTCAAGTCTCAAGGTTCCTGAAACTTTTTTAATAGCTTTAATCTGAGCTGCACCACCAACTCTTGATACAGAAAGTCCAACATTTATAGCCGGTCTAACACCTGAGTTAAAAAGATTTGTTTCAAGATAAATTTGACCATCTGTAATAGAAATAACATTAGTTGGAATATAAGCAGAAACATCCCCTGCTTGTGTTTCTATAATAGGAAGCGCTGTTAGTGAGCCAGCTCCTAATTTATCGCTTAATTTACTTGCTCTTTCTAAAAGTCTTGAGTGAATATAAAAAACATCTCCAGGATACGCTTCTCTTCCCGGTGGTCTTCTTAAGATAAGCGACATTTCACGATATGCTACTGCGTGTTTGCTTAAATCATCATATATTATCAAAGCATGTCTTGAATTATCTCTAAAATACTCACCCATTGTGCACCCTGCATAAGGAGCGATGTATTGAAGTGCAGCAGCCTCGCTTGCACTAGCACTTACTACTATAGTATAATCCATAGCACCATACTCTTCAAGTTTTTTAACAACTTGAGCTACGGTTGATTGTTTTTGACCTATTGCCACATATATGCAAATAACATCTCCGCCTTTTTGATTTATGATAGTATCTGTTGCAACTGTAGTTTTTCCTGTTTGCCTATCGCCTATGATAAGCTCTCTTTGTCCTCTACCGATTGGAACAAGTGCATCAACAGCTTTAAGACCTGTTTGAAGTGGCTCATGAACAGATTTTCTAGCCATAATACCTTTTGCTTTTTCTTCAACAAATCTACTTTCTGTTGCTTCTATTGGACCTTTGCCGTCTATTGGTTCACCAAGAGCATTTACAACTCTTCCTATAAGAGCGTCACCAACAGGAACTCTTAGAAGTTTGCCAAGTCTTTTTACACTTTGACCTTCTTTTATGTTAGCACAACTTCCTAAAACAACTACACCAACACTATTTTCTTCTAGGTTTAAAGCAAGACCCTTTGTTCCATTTTCAAACTCAACCATCTCATTTGCCATAACATTTTTTATGCCATAAACAGATGCAACGCCATCGGCTATAGATATTACCTTGCCAGTTTCTTCAATATCAACACTAAAATCAAAATTTTCAATTCTTTCTTTGATTATAGAGCTAATTTCTTCAACTTTAATTTTTTCACTCACTATTTTACTCCTTTTATATTGCTTTTAATATATATTCACTCATCATATCTTTGAGCCTATCGATAGAAAAATTAATCTCGGCACCAAGATCTGGTATGCTAATTTTTATACCATTAAAATCATTTGTATAAAAATCAAATACAACTTTTGCGTTAAATTTCTTTGAAAAACTATCTTCTAAAAGTTTTTTTTGTTCGTCCAAAAGATTAAATTTAGTATAAACCACACCTTTATATATTTTTTTAGATATAGCATTTGCGTGGTTTAACTCTTTTGCTATACTAGGTATTATTGTTAATCTTTTATTTTCAGATAATAATTTTATAAAATTTATAAATTTAGAATTGGGATTATCAACTAATGACAATATAAAAGCTGCTTTTTGAGAGTTATTTAGCATTGGTGAAGTTACCACATAATTAAATTTTTCTATAAAAAAAGCTGACTTTATGTCATTTAGTGTTGATATAACATAGTCTAATTCTTCGTTTTTAAACTCGCTTAAAATGGCTTTAACATATTTTTTAGAAACTTGATCGCTCATTATCCAACCTTCTTAAGAACAATATCAACCAAATCGCTTTGATCTAGTTTTAGATTTTTTTCTGCAAAAATTTCATCCAAAACTTTACAAACAGCTTCTTTTGTCATCTTGCGTTTTTCAAATTCTTTTTGATTATCATAATTTTTAATCAAATTTGCTATATCTTGAGATAAATCTTTTTCAACGCCTTTTTTTAAATTTTCAGCTTCTTTATGTGCAGTATTGATAATATCTTTTGCAAGTACATTTGCTTCATCAACTCTTTTTATAGCTGCTTCTTTTTTGTTTTTTGAATCTTTTAATTTTTCTGAAATAGCTTCTAATCTTTTTGCTATACCATTACTTCTATTTATAAAAAAATTCTTTAAAGGCTGTGCAATTAAATAGTATAGTATCGCTGCAAATATAATAAAATTTATAGTTCTTGGCACTATATCATAATCTTTTGGTGCATCAGAAGTAGCACTGAAAAGAAATATCGGCACAAACAATACAAAAAGTATCTTGGTTTTCAAATTTACCCTCCTTAAATTTTTGCAAATTTATCGTTTAAACTATCTTTAAATTCAGGAAGTTTAGACAATAAACTATCTTTAAATTCTTCTTTTTGTTTATTTAAATCTGATATAAAATTACTATAATCTTCTTCTAAATTTACTTTTTTATTATCAAGTTCTTTAAGTGCTTTTTCTTTAGCGTCATTAAGCGTATCTTGTTTTATCTTATTTGCTTCATTCTTAGCATTAATTATTATCTCATTTGATTTTACAATATATGCGTTAATATCGTCATCATTCCTAGTTGCATTTTTCTCATCTTCTTTTATAGAAGCTTCTCTTTTATCCATAAATGCTATTACAGGTTTATACAAAATTTTATTTAAAAGAGCTATTAGAAATAAAAAAACTATAGCTGTAAATATCATTAAACGAATATCAAATTCTAACACAAAATCCCCTTTATTATAAGAAAATTAAAATTTAAAATTGGTAATTTTACCATTTTTACTTTATTTTTTCAATTAAATTTTTTAAACTATCGATATCATTAAATTTTAAAATTATATTTTTGCCTTTAAGTGTGCTATTTATACCTATTTCATTGAGTGCTATTTTTAATATATTAAACTCATCTATGTAATTAATGTTTTTAGAAGTGTTTGTTTTGTTTTTATCTATTTTTTGATTTTTTATATTTTTTACTAAATTTTCAGTATCTCTAACACTAAGCTTTTGACCTATTATCGTATCTAAAACAGCAAGCTCATCGTTTTTGCTTAATCCTACCATTATCTTTGCATGACCTTGCGAAATTTCTCCTATACTCAAATAATGCTTTGTTTTATCATCTAGTGTTAAAAGCCTAAGAGTGTTTGTTATCTGAGCACGAGATTTTTTAATTATGTCTGCAAGAGCATCTTGTGTTATATTATACTCATCTATGAGTTCTTTATATGAGTTTGCAAGTTCTATTGGATTTAAATCTTCTCTTTGAATATTTTCTATCAAAGCAAGTTCTCTTAAATTTTGAGACTTCATATCAGCCACTATAGCTCTTATAGTCTCTTTACCTAAAATTTTAGTTGCTCTAAATCTTCTTTCGCCAGCTATTATTACATAATTTTCGCCATCTTGCTTAACTACTATTGGCTGCAACAGACCATGTTTTTGTATAGAAGCAGCCAACTCTTCAAGTGCGTTTTTATCAAAATTTTTTCTAGGTTGAAATGGGTTTGGAAGTATTTTACTAACTTGTAATTCTAAAACCATATCGCTTTTAGAACCACTTTCTAGCTCTCTTACATAAGCCTCTTCAACATCACCTAATATAGCCTCTAAGCCTCTTCCTAAACTTGGTTTTTTTGCCATTTTAACTCATTATCGAATATGCTAAACTTTGATATGCCTGAGAGCCAGGTGATTTGATATCATAGAGTATGACAGGTTTACCAAAGCTTGGGCTTTCTGCTAGTTTAACATTTCTTGGAATTACTACTAAAGCATCATTATCATCTTTAAAAAGCTTGTTGTTGAAATGCTGTTGTAAATTTGCCACCGTTTCTTTTGCAAGATTATTTTGTGAGCTAAACATAGTTGGTAAAAATCCTTTAATATTTAACTTAGGATTTATAGTTTTTTTAATTATTTTTACCGTATTTAATATAAGAGCAAGTCCCTCAAGTGCATAAAACTCGCACTGAATCGGTATAATAACACTATCGCTAGCACTAAGAGCATTTATAGTTATACTACCAAGAGCAGGCGGACAATCTATGATTATATAATCATAATCATCTAAAATTTCAGCTATTTTGTTTTTTAGTATTAGCTTGCTATCTTTTTCACTAATCTCTTGTTCAATACCAACTAAACCTATATTTGAAGGTGCTAAAAAAAGTGTCGGGATATCTGTTTTTAAAATGATTTGAGAAAGTTTTTTTCTACCAGTTAAAACATGATAAATATTATACTCGTAATCACTTCTACTAAATCCCATTCCAGTGGTTGCGTTTGCTTGTGGATCTACATCTATAAGAAGAACTTTCTTTTCTGCAACAGCCAAAGAAGCTGCTAGATTTACAGCCGTTGTGGTTTTACCTACTCCACCCTTTTGATTTGCAATAGCTATAATTTCACTCATCTTAACGAATACATCCTTTTGTTATTTATCAAAATAGAACCATCATCGCATAAAATAGCGTTTTTTAAACTAATTAACTCATTATTTTCATTATGAAATGTGAATTCTCTTGATTTTTGGAATTCTATCAAAAACTTACTAAAAATTTGCTTCCATGAAATTCTTTTTTTTAATCTATCTATAAAAGCATAAACTATATCATTAGCACTTAATGTTATATCTAAAAAAGCCGCATTTGTTGGGCAATTAACTAAATTTAAACCTATGCCACAAATAAAAAAATCGTTTATTTTTGTAGTAATTGTGCCGCCTATTTTCTTATCATTTATATAAAAATCATTAGGCCATTTTAGCCAGACTCTTGAGCCAAATTCATTTAAAATTTCTTTTAAAATACAAGAAAAATATATAGAAACAGAAACATCTTTTATGTCATTTGGAAGATGAATTTTTTTTACACAAAAAGAAAAATATAAATTTCCATTTTCACTTATCCAGCTGTTTTGCCTACTTCCAATACCGCTAGTTTGGGATTTTGTAACTATGCAATATGGCTCTTTGACAATGCCATGTTTCACTCTTTCGCAAAGCTCTTTTTGAGTTGAATCTATCTCATCAACAAATTCCATCACCAACTTTTAGCCTTTTTCCGTTTATAAAATCTTTTGCCAATACCGCTTTTTTACTAACTTCTTGAAGAGATAAAATCTCTAACTCGCCGCCATTAAAAGACATACAAAAACCATCTTTTGTTATATTTGTTATAATTCCTTTTTTATCGATATTTTTATTTGAGTTTTTTCTTATGTCTAAAAGTTTTAAGCCGTTTTCAAAATAAATTCCAGGCCAACCAAAATAAGCTTTAAATTTACTCATCACATCATCTATATTATTATCAAAACTTATAACACCATCACTTTTTTTAATTTTCACACAGCTAGATGAAATAGCATCAAATTGTTTTAAAGGCATAATGTTATCATAGTTTCTTAACACTTTTACACATAATTTTCCAGCCATTGTTGAAAGCATTTCAAAAAGCTCAGTTGAGTTTTGCCCGTTATTTTCACACATACTAAAACCTAGCATATCCCCATTATCAAGCCCCTCGCCCATTTTCATAGCAGTTACACCAAAGAGATTATCTGCGTTTAAAATCATAGATTGTATCGGACTTGCACCACGATATTTCGGTAAAATTGAGCCATGTAAATTTATACAAGGTACGATATCTAAAACCTCTTTTGGTAAAATTTTTCCATAAGCAGCAACAACTATAAAATCAGGATTTAAATTTTTTATATGCTCTACTATAGTTTTATCTTTGAGTGTTTTGGGCTGCAAAATTTCTACGCTAGGATAATTTTGCAAAATAAATTTTTTAGTATCAGGTGGTGTTAATATCATCTTTCTGCCAACAGCTTTATCCTCAGCACAAACTAAAGCTTTAATACAAAAATTCTCTAATAAAAGCTCTTTTAAAATATTTTTAGCAAAATCTGGAGTTCCCATAAAAACTATATTCATATCATCTCTTTTGTTAAATTTATATTGTGAAATGATAACTTATTTTTACTTTATGTATAGTAAATTTATGAAGTGTGGTGTAGTATAAACGCTTAGATGTTAAGTTTTATGGCTTTTTATCTCAAAAAATAATCTATAATATTTTAATTTTGTATTATTTGACAATATAACTAAAACAAGATACAATACAAAATCAAAAAAGAAAGTTAAAAATGAATTTAAAACTTAAAGATATAGCAACTATAAGCGTTGGGCTTTTGCTTAATCGCAAAAAAGCTAGCTCAAAAGATAAAGATAAATTTAACTATAAAGTTATCTCTTTAAAAGATTTTAACGACGATGCAGTTTATAACCACGAATTTGCAGAAAATTTCATTGCAAATGAAGATTTAACTCAGTATTTGGCGCAAAAAGGCGATATTTTGGTTAGGCTTAGGGAGCCAAATTTCGCTATTTATATAGATAAAGATTATCCAAATTTGATTTATTCATCATTAGTAGCAAAAATAAGAGTAAAAAATTTTAACCCACTTTTTATAGCTCATTATTTAAATAGTAGCGTCGTTAAAAGGCGTCTTTTAAAAGATATTTCCGGAACTTCTATACCTACCATAAATATAAAAAATTTAGAAAATATAAACATTCCTAAAATTTCTTTGCAAAAGCAAGAGTATTTAGTAAAATGCCTACAAGAATTTAGAAAAAATAATCAAATTTTAAAAAACCTGATAACCCAAAATAAAAAAGTCCAAAAATTTATAATAGAAAATTTAGAACAAGGAATTTAATATGCAAAAAACTTCTCAAAACACCATAAACAACATTGTTTGGAAAGCTTGTGATACATTTCGTGGGACAATGGATGCAAACGACTATAAAGACTACATTTTAACTATGCTTTTCGTAAAATATCTATCCGATTTTTACAAAGAAAAGGTTGAAATTCTCTCAAAAGATCTAAAAGGCAACAAAGAAAGAATCAAACAAAGACTAAAATTAGAAAAATTTAAACTTGATGAAACTTGCAGTTTTGAGTATCTCATCTCTAAAAAAGATGAAGTAAATATCGGCGAAATCATTAACAAAGCCCTTTTAAAAATAGAAGAAGATAATAGCGAAAAACTGGCTGGAATTTTTAGAAATATCGATTTTAACGACAAATTAACCTTAGGCGATACCAAAGAAAAAAACGCCATACTTAAAAATTTGCTTGAAGATTTTAACGATGAAAGGCTTGACTTACGCCCATCAAAGCTAGTTGGAAACGACATTATAGGTGATGCTTATGAGTATCTTATAGCTCACTTTGCAGAAAGTTCAGGCAAAAAAGGTGGCGAGTTTTACACACCAAGTGGAGTTTCAACGCTTTTAGCCAAACTTGTCCAGCCAAAAGAGGGAAGTTCTATTTACGATCCAACTTGTGGATCTGGCTCACTTCTTATTAAAACAGCAAAAGAGATTAAATCAGGAATTTTTCGCCTTTACGGACAGGAAAAAAACAGCCAAACTCACGCACTTTGTAGGATGAATATGTTTTTACACGAAATAAATGATTCCATAATTGAATGGGGCGATACGCTAAGAAATCCACTACATTTGGAAAATGGGGCTTTAAAAACTTTTGATATAGTTATTGCTAATCCACCTTTTAGCCTTGATAAATGGGGTGAAGAAGAGGCAAAAAATGACATTTTTGATAGGTTTAAATTTGGAATTCCGCCAAAAAGCAAGGGCGATTACGCTTTTGTTTTGCATATGATTAGCTCTTTAAATCAAAATGGAACTATGGGTGTTATTTTACCACACGGTGTGCTTTTTAGAGGATCAAAAGAAGGTAAAATTCGCCAAAAACTTATAGAAAAAAACTTACTTGACGCAGTTATCGGACTTCCTGTAAATCTTTTCTTTGGCACAAGTATCCCGGCTTGTATTATGATTTTTAAGAAAAATAGATCAAATAACGACATATTTTTTATAGATGCAAGCAAAGACTATGAAAAAGGTAAAAACCAAAACACCATTACAAAAAGCCATATCGAAAAAATCGTAAATGCTTACAAATCTCGCCAAAATATAGATAAATTCGCCTACAAGGTCAGCTTTGATGAGATAAAAGAAAATGATTTTAACCTAAATATACCACGCTATGTTGATACTTACGAAGAAGAAGAGCTAATCGACATAAAAACCACCAAAGATGAAATTTCACGCCTTGAACATGAGTTAAAGTTATCGCAAAATAAGATAAATGAGTATTTAAGGAAGTTAGGGCTATAAAATGAGTGAGATTATTATTTATCAGGATGAAAATGGTGTTACAAACCTTGAAGTAATGCTTGAAAACGAAACCGTTTGGCTATCACAAAAACAGCTTTCAGAATTATTTGATGTAACGACTGCTACCATAAATGAACATATCAAAAATATCTATCTAGAAAACGAACTTAAAAGAGATTCAACTATTAGGAAATTCCTAATAGTTCAAAAAGAAGGAACAAGAAATGTAAAAAGACAGATAGAGCATTACAACTTAGATATGATTATTTCTGTAGGTTATCGAGTAAAATCAAACATTGCTACTAAATTTAGACAATGGGCGACAAAAACCCTTAAAGAATATATCATTAAAGGTTTTGTATTGGATGATGAAAGGCTAAAACAGGCTAAAAATAGTTATTTTGATGAACTCTTAGAACGAATTAGAGATATAAGAAGTAGTGAAAAATTATTTTGGCAAAAGGTACTTGATATTTATGCTACTAGCGTTGATTATGACCCAAGAGATGAAATTTCAAAAGAATTTTTTAAAACTATTCAAAACAAAATGCACTTTGCCACACACGGACAAACAGCCGCTGAAATAATCTTTCAAAGAGCAGATAGCTCAAAACCATTTATGGGAATGACAAATTTTAGTGGATATAAACCTACTAAAAAAGAGGCGATAATAGCTAAAAACTACCTAAACGAAAACGAACTAGAAATTTTAAATGGCATAGTTTCATCATATCTTGAGTTTGCAGAACTTCAAGCAAAAAGAAGAAAAGTAATGAAAATGAGAGATTGGATAAAAAAACTTGATGATTTTTTAAATTTGTCAAGCTTTGATGTGCTTCAAACAAAAGGTAAAATTTCACACTCACAAGCTATTAAAAAAGCAAGCGATGAATATGAAAAATATAAAGCTAAAACAATAAATGAAAAAAGTAAAGCAGAAATTGACTTTGATAAATTTGTAAAAAAACTGGAAGATAAAAAATGAAACAAGGCTACAAAAAAATAAGTTTAGGGATAATTCCAAACGAGTGGGAAGTTGTGAAGTTGGGAGATGTTTTTGATTTTTTAAAAACCTTTACAAATTCAAGAACAGATTTAAATTTTGATGATGAAATTTCATATATACATTATGGAGAAATTCATACCAAATATAAACATTTCATTGATTTTTCAATTTCAAATTTACCTAAAATCAGCTTAAAAAAATTAAAAGGGAATGTTGAATTTATAAAAAATGGCGATTTGGTTGTCGTAGATGCTTCAGAGGATTATAAAGACATAGCAAAAAGCGTTGAAATTAAAAATTTAACTACTAAAGCCGTTGCTGGTTTGCATACATTTTTATTAAGAGATAAAAATAAAAATTTTGCAAACGGCTATAAAGGATATATACTTTATTGTCAGGTTGTAAAAAAAGAAATCAATAGATTAGCAACCGGAATTTCTGTTTTAGGTATTTCAAAAAATAACTTATCAAATATAAAAATCCCGCTTCCACCATTAAAAGAGCAAACAAAAATCGCTGAAATTTTAAGCGAATTTGACACAGCTATAAATTTAACTTCAAATTTAATATCACAAAAAACCAAATTTAAAAAAGCCCTAATGCAAAATTTACTCACAGCCAAAATTCGCTTCCCAAATTTCAAAGACAAATGGCAAGAAGTTAAACTTGGAAATTTTATACAAGAAAAATCACAAAAAAATTCAGATAATATAAATTTGGTTTTAAGCGTTACAAATAAATTTGGCTTTGTAGAACAAAGTAATTATTTTGATAAAAAAGTAGCAAGTAAAGATACTAGTAATTATAAAATAATTAAAAAAGGAAATTTTGCCTATAATCCTTCAAGGATTAATGTTGGCTCTATTGCTTTGCTTGAAAAATTTGAAGTAGGAATTTTAAGCCCTATGTATATAGTTTTTAAATGTTTAAGCGGTATAGATAAAAATTTTTTAAATTATTGGTTGCAAAGCCATAATTTTACTGGAAATTTATATAAATATTTAGCTGGAAGTGTTAGAGAAACTTTAAATTTTAAAGATATGAAAAATTTTAAAATCAAACTTCCAAATTTAGACGAACAGAAGAAAATCGCTGAAATTTTAAGTAGAGTTGATGATGAGATAGAAATTTTAAATAAAAAACTAGAAAATTTAAAAGAGTTAAAAAAAGGCGTTATGCAAAATTTATTAACAGGAAAGGTTAGAGTAAAATGAAAAATGAAAGTTACGAAAGTCAATTTATAGTTCATTATTATTTAAATGACAATTCTCATTCAATAAATACTCTTGTAAGAAATAGTATAGAAAAAGATTTTTTAAGTATAATTAATGTTATTAGTTCTGCATTAAATATTGAAATAAAATTAGAAAGCAGAGTTCCAGAAAAGGGTGGATTTATTGAAGTTTTGGATATAATAGAGTCTCATCCAGTAGCATCAACATTGCTAACATACACAGTCGATAAAATTATAAGATTGATAAAATATATTTTGAGTGGTGAATATAAAAAAGGTAAACTTGAGTTAAAGAAATTAGAACTAGAAATTTCAAAACTACAAAATGAAAATGCAGAAAAAATAGATAATAATAAATTAGAGCAAAAAGTAGCAAGACCACTTTCAAACTATTATACAAAAATAGAAAAATATGAAAAAATAGAAGCTGTTGGCTTTGGAGAAACAAAAAACGATGAATTTGTTGTTAAAAGAACAGAATTTAGAAATTTTATACTAACTGATGGTAAAGAAATAGAAATAGATGAAGAAGCAAGTATAGAACTTATATCACCTGTTTTAAAAGAAGGCAAACATAAATGGCGTGGAATTTATAATGGTGAAAATATAGATTTTAGTATGGGTGATAGCAAATTTAAAAATGATGTTATTGATGGAAGATATGATTTTGGTAATGGTTCTTTCATAATTTGTGAATTAAATATTACAAAAACATATGATGATTTTGGAAATGAAAGCAAAAATAGAACTTACAGAGTTAGTAAGGTATATGAGACAAAACGAGATACTTTAAGCGATTGGGAATTTACTCATAAAGGAATAGTAAAAAAACGAAATAAAATTAAAAACAGCTATAAAACACCTAGTTTATTTTCAGATGATGACTTTAAGGAGCAAGAATGACACCAGATACCAGCGAAAATGCACTTCAAAATCAAACAATTGAGCTTTTTGTAAAAATGGGTTATAAATTTATAAGCAGAAGTGAGAATTTAACTTTTAGAAATAATGATAAAAACGAAGTAATTTTTAAAGAAATTTTAGTTAAAAAGCTAAGCGAGATAAACTCTTATGAATATAAAGATAAATTTTATAAATTCTCGCCTAAAAACATACAAAAAGCTATAAATGATCTTAATATTTCCTTAAATGAAGGGCTAAATATCGCAAATAAAAAGATTACAAATTTGCTTCTTTATGGGACAAGCCAGATAGAAAATTTAGCCGATGGAAGTAAAAAAAGCTTTGATATAAATTTCATTGATTTTAAAAATCCCGAAAATAACGACTTTTATATAACAGAAGAGTTTGAAATTTTAAACGCAAATCAACACCAAAAAAAGAAAACTTCAAGACCTGATTTGGTAGCTTTTATAAATGGAATTCCTATTATGGTTATAGAACTTAAAAGCTCTTTAAAAAGCGTAGATAACGGCGTAAGGCAAATTTTAAACGAACAAAATAAAGATAATATTCAAAATTTTTATAAATTTATACAAATTGCAATGGCAGGAAATTCAAACGAAGCAAAATACGCTACAACTCAAACACAAAGGGAAAAATACGCCATTTGGAAAGAAGATGGCTTAAAAGATGAGTTAAGAAAACTTATAGATGATAGAGAAATTTCTGTTTTAGATGAGAGCATTTTTGCACTGGCTAGAAAAGAGAGAATTTTGGAATTTATAGAAAATTTTATCATTTTTGACGCAAATGTTAAGAAAATTTGTCGCTATCAGCAGTATTTTGGTATAAAAAACACCCTAAAAAGAGTTAAAAATTTAGAAAATGGCAAGAGAAAAGGTGGGCTTATCTGGCACACGCAAGGAAGCGGAAAAAGCCTTACAATGGTAATGTTAAGTAAAATTTTAATCAAAACTTATAAAAATTCTAAAATCATCTTAGTAACTGATAGAACAGACTTGGAAGAGCAGTTAAAAGATACTTTTTTTAATACTGGCATAAAACCATTGAAAGCCACAAGCGGAGCAGATCTTATAAGCAAACTAAAAAGTGGTGCAAGCGTTATAACAACGCTTATAAATAAATTTAATAAATATGAAAAAGATATTTTAACAGACTCAAATATCTTTGTTTTGGTTGATGAAGCTCATAGAACACAAGGCGGGGATTTGCACGATAGTATGAAAAGCTACTTGCCAAATGCTTGTTTTATAGGATTTACTGGCACGCCGCTTTTAAAAAGAGAAAAAAGCAGTTTTTTAAAATTTGGTGGAGAAATTCATCGATATACCATAGATGACGCTGTAAAAGACGGCGTTGTCGTGCCACTTTTATATGAGAGTAGATTTGCAAAGCAAGGAATTTTGGATGAAAATTCCTTAAATAGAAAATTTGATATGATTAGCAGAAATTTAAGCGATGATGAAAAAGATCTTTTAGCCAAAGAGTGGGCGAAATTTCAAAAAATAGCTTCAAGTGAGCAAAGATTAGAAATAATCGCTTTTGATATATATGAGCATTTTAAAAGTGCGGTAAAACCATTTGGCACGAAGGCTATGCTGGTAGCAAATTCAAGATATGAAGCGATAAAATATCATCAAATTTTTGAAAAACATTTTAATGATTTAAAAACTATCTTTGTAATTTCTGGAAATGACGGCGAAGAAAATGACGGCGGAGATAAGAAATTTATAACTGATAAGTATAAAAAACTGCTTTTAAATTTTAGTAGCGAGATAGATTTTTTAAATAGGGTTAAAAGTGACTTTATAAGCGGGGATTTAGATTTAATAATCGTTGTAAATAAGCTTTTAACCGGCTTTGACGCACCGCCTGCTAGTGTGCTTTATATAGATAGACCGCTTAAAGAGCATAACCTGCTTCAAGCCATAGCAAGAGTAAATAGGCTTTATAAAGGCAAGGAGTATGGGCTTATCGTTGATTATCGCGGGCTTTTAGAAGAACTTAGTAGTTCGCTTAGTGCGTATGAGTGTTTAAGCGGCTTTGATGAGATAGATATAATAGGAGCTGTCATAGATATCAAAAAAGAGCTAGTTAAAACTAAAACTTTTTATACACATTTAAACGAAATTTTTGAAGAAGCTAAGCATAAAAATGACTTGGAAAGCTATGTTTTAGTTTTAGCCGATAGCGAAAAAAGGGCTAAATTCAAGAATAATCTGCTTAAATTTATAAAATCCTTTAAGCTTGTAATGACTACTCAAAAAAAGGTTTTTAGTGATGATGAGATAAAGGAATTTAAAGAAAAGATTAAATTTTATCTAAATTTAAGAGAGATAGCACAAATTAGATACCACGAAAAGCTTGACTTTAAAGAGTATGAAAAACAGATGAGAGAGCTTTTAGATAGATATATAGGCGTTGGCGAGATAGGGCCACTTGGGGAGTTGGTTGATATTTTTGATATAAAATTTGATGATGAAGTTAAAAAAGCCAAAAATTTAAACGCAAAAGCACAAATAATATCAAGTGCAATCGCAGCCGTAATAAGCGAGAAACTAAACTCAAACCCAGCTTTTTATAATGATATTTCAAATAGACTAAATGAGATAATAAAAGAGTATGAAGAAAAAAGAATAAATGAAGAAGAGAAACTAAATCAAATCATAAATTTAAAAGAGTTAATCACTGGCAAAAAGGAGATAAAAATTTATCCACAAAATATCAAAACTGATAGCTTAAAGGGCTTTTATGATAATTTGCTTGAAGCTTTGTATCAAGTTAGTGATGAAGCCACCCAAAAAATCGCTATAAAAATAGATGAAATTTATAATGCTTTTTCAAAATATCCTGAATGGCAAAATAATAGTGATATAGAAAATGAGATAGATATAGCTTTGCAAGGCATTTTGTGGGATTTAGAAGATGAGATGGGTATCAAATTTGAAAATTTGGACGAAATTTCTAAAACGATGAGAAAAATAGGGATTTATCACTATGCAAACTAAAAATATAACAATAGTAAGAAAAAATGTTAAAAATTTTAGTCTTAAAGTTCGCCCAAATGGTAGAGTGGAACTAGTTTTGCCACTAATGGCAAAAAATGGTGATATAAATTTTATTTTAGAAAAATACTCAAAATGGATAGACGATAAAAAGGCGTATTTTAAGGAGTTTGAAACTACTAAAAAAGAGCTAGTAAGTGGTGAGAGTATGAAATTTTTAGGTAAAGATTACCGCCTTAGAGTTATAAAAGATAGTAAAGAAATGGTGGAATTTGATAAGTTTTTTATAAATTTATATGCTAAAAATGTAGAAAATTTTAGTAAAAAAAGCGAAATTTTAGAAAAATGGTATAGGGAAAATGCACTAATTTATTTTCTAAATATAGCAAATGAATACAATAAAATCATAAAAATAGATGATATAAAGATAAAAATTCGCAAAATGAAAACAAGGTGGGGGAGCTGTAACGCTAGTAAAAAATCTATAAATTTAAATCTAGAACTTATAAAAAAGCCCAAAATTTGTATAGAATATGTAATTTTCCACGAGCTAGCACACCTGATACACCCAAACCACTCAAAAGAATTTTATAACTTTTTAAGCCTGCATATGAGCGACTGGAAAAATAGAGAGAAAATTTTAAATAGAGTAAATTAAGATAGCAAATTTCACAACCATAAGTGAAACTAGAGTAGCTGGAGTTGATTTTGAGAAATTGTATAAGAAATTAAAAAAAGCTTTTAGTGATTTAAATTTAGTATAAACACTTAGATGTTAGAGTTTTCTCTAACATCTAAATTTATAATTAAAACTTATTCTTCCTTACACTATCAACTATATCTTTAGACATAGTATCAAGTTCTTTTGTGATAGTAAATGTATTATTAGCAATATTAACATTTTCTTTTGTTAAAGCATCTACATCAGCTACAGAGTTATTTATCATAGATATTGCTTCAGTTTGTTCTCTAATACTTTCACTCATCTCATTTATTGATTGAGTTAAAACATTTACATTAGCTTCTATTTCAGTTAATGACTTACCAGTTTTTTCTGCTAGTTTTCTAACTTCATCAGCAACAACAGCAAATCCTCTTCCTGCTTCTCCAGCTCTTGCTGCTTCTATAGCAGCATTAAGTGCTAGAAGGTTAGTTTGCTCTGATATATCTTTTATAATAGTTATAACATTTTTAATCTCTTCACTTTGAGCTATAACTTCTGTTGTTTTTTGATTAATTGAGTTCATTGAACTACTCATCTCTTCAACAGCAGCTGCACTTTCTTCAAGTGAACTGGCTTGTTTTTTAGCTGAAGCTGTTATTTGATCTACTGCTTTAGATAATAGATCTGATTTTTGTTGTAAGCTTTCTGCTTGAGATAGATTTTGTTTAAGCATACTGCTTATCTCAGCTCCTAATGTATTTACACCTTTTGCTATAACACCATTGTCATCTATGTGAGCACTAAAGTCTTTGTTTTGAAAAGATTTTAATAAAGCTAATATATTATTTCCATCATCTGCTATAAGTGAGTTTAATGTTTCTTGTAACTCTATAAATGCTTCTTTTAGAGTATTTAAAGCAGGATTACTACTATTTGCTTCAAATGATGCTAAGAAGTCTCCTTCTTTTATCTTATCTACAAATGTATCAGCTTGCTTGATAAATATCTCTTCATCAGATAAATTCTTTTTAGTTTTTTCTATGTTTTCATTAATAGCTTTTGCCATAGCTCCAAATTCATCTTTAGTTTTTACATTTATTGTATTAGCATCTTTTGATTCATGATTTATAAATTTAAATACATTGTTTAGACCTGATTGGATGATGGAGATTGGTTTTAAGGCTCTTGTTATTATGAAAGTTAAGATAGATACTATAAGTATAATAAATATAGTTGAAGTTACACTTTGACTTTTAATTATATAACTTAGTGTGCTATCATAATCACTCATTGAATTTGCTGAACAAATAAGCCAGTTTGCAGCTTCGTATTTTTCGCAAGCAGCCACTCTTTTATCGCCTTTAAATTCAAATTCGAAAGGTTTGTTTCCATCTTTATTGTAAAAGTTTATAAAATTCGTAGCAATTTGTTTTACTTCAGGGTTATCAGACATTATCATATCTTTTCTTGCATGAGAGACAAAGTTTTTTAATTGTATATCAACTAAAGATACCATAGAGGTTGTAGAGCTTTTTATAGAACCCAATTTTTTATTTAAAGAGTCTAAAAATATATCTCCTGCAAATACACCTATAAGTTTACCTTGTATAGTAATTGGAATAGATATTGTAACGCAAGGGAATCCAGTAGAGCTTAAATATGGCTGAGAAAATGTTAGTTTACCATTTTTTTTACAGCATCTTTATACCATCCTCTAGATCTTGCATCATATGACAGATTTTGCATATCTTTGTAAACAAATTCAAATTTTTTACCATCTTCTGTCACAACATCATGAAGGGAGCCATCACTTTCAAAACCTATATAAAACTCATTTAAACCAGATGTTAGTGCTGATGATATTAATTTTTCTTTAAGCATATCTCTATCATATAATAAATTTGGATTTTCTAGTAAATAGTTATAAAAAGAATTTACAACATTTATTTTTTCTCCAACAAACTGTTCTACTAAAATTTTAGTAATTCCGCTATATGAAGAATTTCCAGATTCTCCCATATCAATATATAGATTTTTAACAAAATTATAATTTATAGTAGAAAAAACAATAAAAGCAGTAGTTAATAAACAAAAAACAATAAAAGAAACTCTACTTGAAACTTTACGCAACATAAAAATACTCCTTTAAATTTCAAATTTCGTAATTCAGAAATAGATTATATCACTCCCCTCCCCCGTTGTCAATAAATATTAGTAATCAATATGAAAAAAATTTATAGTAAAATTTGAATTTTGTTTGAATTTTTGGAGGAAATTTTCCTCCAAATTTATAAAGAAAAGTCAGGTTTTACATTTGGTTGTTTTAACATAATGCGTTTTCTATACACATTTGAAACTTCTGTTGCATCGCCAACCAAAAGTGCGTTTGTAGAGCAAATAGCAGCACACATAGGAACTTTGCCCTCAGCTATGCGGTTTTGTCCATAAAGCTCCCTTTCTTCGTGAGAGTTTGTCTCTTCTGGACCACCTGCACACATTGTGCATTTATCCATTTCTCCTTTTATGCCAAAAGCACCATCTCTTGGAAATTGTGGTGCACCAAAAGGACAAGCATACAAGCAATATCCACAACCTATACAAGTTTTTTTATCGTGCAAAACAACCCCATCATCTCTTATATAAAAGCAATTTACCGGACAAACTTGTGCACAAGGTGCATCAGTGCAGTGCTGACACGCTATAGTACTAGCAAATTCTTTGCCAGGAATTCCTTCGTTTATTATAAGAACTTTACGCCTATTGATACCAACTGGAACTTCATGAGCCGAAGAGCAAGCAACTTGGCAACCATAACAAGCTATACATCTACTGACATCTACATAAAATTTCATTCTTGCCATAACTTACTCCTCTTACGCTTTTTCTAATCTACAAAGACCAGCATTAAACTCTGAAATTTGAGTATTTATATCAAATCCGTAGTTTGTGATGGTATTTGAGCTCTCGCCTATAGTATAAGGTTTAGCACCTTCTGGGTAACGATCACTTAAATCAACACCTTGTAAAATACCAGCAAAGTTATATGGTAAACAAATTCTATCTGGCGTAACAGAATAAGAATATATACATTTTACCTTTATCTTTGTTCCTTGTGGGGCGTGTATCCACATCATATCGCCATCTTTGATATTGTGTTTTGCCGCTAGTTCCGGATTAACATGAGCAAACATTTCAGGAGTTATAGCTGCTAGATATTTACTAGTTCTCTCAATCATACCAGCCCCACTTAAATTTACAACCCTAAGTGAGCTTATGATAGTTGGAAACTCTTTTGACCAATCTTTTTCTTGTTGTTCACTTATAAATTTAGTTGCAACACGGAAATTTCTCTTTTGATCTTCAAAAGTAGGATATTTTTTAACCAAATCCCAATCTGGTGAGTGGATAGGCTCTCTGTGTTTTGGAATCTGATCTGCAAATTCCCAAACTTTTACCCTAGCTCTTGCATTTCCACAAGGACAAACACCAGCCTCACGACATTTCTTAGCTATGATTCCACTATAATCCATACTCCAACTTGATCCCATTTTAGCTTTTTCTTCTTCGCTAAGAGTGATACCTAAAACTTTTTCGATATTTTCTTTAGTAATTTGTGGATGACCGCCTTTTACTTTTGAACCTGGCAAAGTTATGCTTTCATCGGCAAGTTGGCTAACGCCATCGTGCTCTAAGCCAAATCTATTTCTAAAGCCCATACCGCCTTCTACATAAGGTTTTGTTATATCGTAAAGTATAGGAGTTCCTGGATGTTTTTCATCCCAACAAGGCCACGGAAGTCCATAATATTCACCTTCAACTGGGCCTCTACCTTTTAGAGTGAGCGGATCAAAGAATTGCCAATTTTCTTGATGTTTTTTAAGTCTTGCAGCAGTTCTACCATTGTTTCCAATACTTTGAGTATTTCTAGCTATCTCATCTGTTGCGTCTTCTGGCCATTTGAAATCATCTTTAACTTGCTTAATCTCGCCATCAACGATTCCCATTTTCATGCCTTTTACATACTCATCGTAAAAACCAAATTTCTTAGCAAATAAAAACATTATCTCTTGATCTTCTTTGCTTTCATAAAGTGGTTTTATAACCTGTGTTCTCCATTGTGCCGAGCGATTTGTTGCTGAGCAATATCCCTCACTTTCAAACTGAGTGCAAGCAGGAAGTACATAAATTCCATCTTTTCTATCGCTTAAAATTGCAACTTCATTTAAAAATGGCTCTGCAACCACAAGCATATCAAGTTTATCTATAGCTTCTTTTATCTTAACTTGATGAGCCATAGAAGTAATACCTGTTCCTTGAACCCAAAGCACTCTTAAATTTCCACTTGAAAAAGTCTCTTCTTCTTTTAAAACACCTTGCCACCATTTAGAAAGCGACCAACCTTTTTCGTTTCGCCAGTTTCTATCTTCTGGATTTTTAGGATCGTGATAAAAATACTCTCTAAAATTAGTGCCTTTTACTGGTTCGCCTAACTTTTCGCGTGGTTCTTTTACTGAAACTGCAAAGCGTTTTACAAAATCATCAAAATTTACACCCCAACCTTTGCAGTGATGCTTGTATGCTCCGTCTCCAAGTCCATAATAACCAGATAAGCTATCAGCCAAGCAGTTCATATCTGTAGCACCTTGAACATTATCATGGCCTCTAAGTATGTTTGTTCCACCACCTGGTTTTCCCATATTTCCTAAAACTAATTGTAAAATAGCCAGTATTCTAGTATTTGAGCTACCAACTGAGTGTTGAGTTATACCCAAAGCCCAGCATAAAGTTGAAGGTTTTGAAGTGGCAAAAAGTTTTGTAAATTCTTCAAGCTCTTGTGTACTACATCCAGTAACCCTTGATACTTCCTCAGGTGTCCAGTGTTTAGCCTCTTGTCTGATTTCATCAACCGCATAACTTTGTTTTGCTATAACATCTTTGTCTTCCCAACCATTTTTAAAGATTAGATGAAGCATACCATAAATGAAAGCTATATCAGTTCCTGGTCTAATTCTAATAAACATATCAGCTTTTGCTGCAGTCCTTGTATAAACCGGATCAACAACAACTATCTTTGCATTGTTTCTATCTCGTGCTTGTAATGCTCTTTTCATAGCACCAACTGGATTTGCCACAGCTGAGTTTGCACCGATAAAAAGTATAACTTTTGAGTTTATCATATCAGCAACATGATTTGTCATAGCGCCATAACCCCAAGTATTCGCCACACCGGCGACTGTTGCACTATGTCAAATTCTAGCTACGTGATCTATATTGTTTGTTCCCCAAAATGCTGCAAATTTTCTAAAATAAAATGCTTGTTCATTTGAAAATTTAGCCGAACCTAAAAATTCAACACTATCAGGTCCATCTTCTTCACGAATTTTAAGCATTTTATCGCCTATCTCATTAACGGCTGTTTCCCATGAAATTCTCTCCCACTTTCCATTTACTTTTTTAAGAGGGTATTTGAGTCTCATTTTTGATTTTGTTAAATCAATCTGGTCAATTCCTTTACAGCAATGGCTTCCTTGTGAAATCGGGTGATCAACCGCCATATCTTGACGAATCCAAACATTTGACCCCTCATCAACCTCAGCCTCAATCCCACAACCAACAGAACATATAGAACATATTGTTCTTTTCATCACGGAATTAGGAAAAGGATTTTTTATCTCTTCTTTAGTTGCACTTCTTAATGTTTCATTAGATCCAAAAGCACTGCTTGCTGCAGCACCAAGGGCGGCAAGCTTTAGAAAAGAACGCCTTCCTACATATGTTGTTTTACTCATAAAATATCCTTAATAAGCTACTTTATAAAATTTCTCCCAAGCCTCACTTTTCCAGTAAAGCACCTCTGAATGTTTGCCTTTTGAGTTACTTATTTTTGAAACACTCACTGCATTTGCGGCTGTTGCGGCAGCTACTACTACGCCAACTCCAGCACTTGCTTTGGCAGCTTTTTTCAAAAATTTTCTACGAGCTTCTTGCATTAACTCCTCCTAAATTTGTCAAAAAGACATTAATATGCAATAATTGCATATTTTGTAACAAAAAAATAACTAAATGTGAAGTAAACCTATACTCTAGCTATATGCTATTTTAGCATATTAATAAATATTATAGCTTTTGTTTTTGTATTAGTTTATAAATTTAATATATAATTTATTTAAATTTTCTATCCATGCCGTCTTTTACGATATCATCGAATTTATCCAAGTATTCTAAATATGCAATGGCGTATTTTCTACTTAAATTTAATTTATCTTTTATTGAAGTTACATTTATATAACCATCAATTTTTATCATTTCTCTCATCAAATTTAAAACATTGCTTAAAGCAACTTGAGTTATAAAAAGATTATGGGCAAGTCTTATTATCTTTTTACTTGATGTTAGTTTTTTCATCGCATTATCGCCACTTACTCTATCTATCTCAAGTTCATCATATATATTGTATGGAGCCGATGGGGTAAAATTTTCAGACAATAAAATATCATAAATTTTACTATCTAAACTCTCTAAAATCTCATCTAAATTTGCATTTTTATCTATAAAAAACGATCCGTTTTTTGCAATTTTATTATTTTCATAAAGTGAGTTTAAAACATATAGGCATAAGCTTTCACTCGCCCAAGAAATTTTATTTGAGATGCTTGATGCCGAAATTATGGCAAATTTATTTTTCGCAAATATATTTATAATTATCGTTGAAATATCATTAAATGCCGATTTGTCATACACATTTAACTCTTTTTTATCAACAAAAGTATCTTTTAAATTTAGTGCAATCTCTAGTGCTTCTTCGTGATTTAGTGCAAAACGCTGATAAGATGAAATGAGTCCAAAACCATGCTTATGAAAGGTTTTTAGCAAAGAAAAAGCAAGTAAAAAATCATTTTCATAAAGTGCTTTTAATATAGGCATTTTTTGGGCTTTTTTCATAGGCTCACTTATGGAATTTAAAACTTTTCCGCCACCTATTACGCGGTTATTTGACAAAAGAACAAAGTTTTCTTTAAATTTAAGACAAACCGGCTTACTAAATTTAAATGTTATAAATTGTAATGCATTTATCTCTCCACAAATTGTTGCTCTGGCATTTAGCTGCTTTGTCCCAACGCAAAACACGACATTTTGATTTTGAAAAATCTCGCCGTTTGTCATAACACAATCAACATTGCTAAAAGCCCTAAAAAAGCCCTTTTTGCTAAGCATTTGACCTTTTGTGATATTTTTTGTATCACTGCTGCTTAAATTTAAAGCAACTCTGTTTGGCGAACTAGCACTATCTACATCATTATCATGGATTTGAACGCTTCTAACAATGTATTCTTTTTTTGTATCGTAGTTATAAACTTTTTCGCCTTTTTTTATGCTTCCACCTATCAAACTTCCTGTAACAACTTGCCCTATTCCCTTTAAACTAAAAGCTCTATCTGTATAATAATGAAAAACCAAATCAGTAGCGTGTTCTTTGGATTTTATCATAAAAAGATAGTCTTTAAGCTCTGTTATGCTATTTTTATCTTTTATGCTTGTTTCAAAAATTCTTAAAATTTCCAAATTTGAAAAACTTTTTAGATAATTTTTTATCTCATTTTGCCTAGTATCTAAAATATCTCTTGAAACTAAATCGCATTTTGTGATAACTATAATTATGGATTTGACATCCAAAATGCTTAAAATTTGGATATGTTCTTTTGTTTGAGGCATTATCCCATCATCAGCAGCAATTACAACCATAGCAGCATCAAGCGAGTATGCTCCACTTATCATAGTTTTTATAAGACCTTCATGACCTGGAACATCTATAAAAGCTATATTTGTATCGTTGTTTTTTAAATTTGAAAAACTAAGGTCTATTGTTATACCGCGACTTTTTTCTTCTTCTAGTTTGTCGCCCTCAAAACCATTTAGCTCTTTTATAAGTGCCGTTTTTCCGTGATCTATATGTCCTGCTGTGCCTATGATAATGCTATTCATCACTCAAAACCTCTTTTATAATCTCTACAAGTTCATTTATATCGCTTTTTAAAACACTTTTTAAATCTAGCATAAATTTATCATCTTCAATTCTACCGATTACATTTTTATCTCTAAATTTACGCTCTAAATTTATGGCATCTCCATCTAATGCTACTGCAATGCTTGGTAATTTTTTATTTGGCATCGTGCCGCCACCAACATATGTGTTTGTTTTTGTGATACTAATATCTTTTAATCCAACTTTGTCAATGATAAATTCCCCAATTTCTACCAACTCACCTTCACTTCTGTTTAGTAAATTTAAAGTAGGAATTTGATTATAAGAGTGATTTAAATACGCAAACATAGTTAAATTTAATATACTAAGAGTTATTTTATCTACTCTTAACATACGTAAAAGCTGGTTTTTCTTTAGCTGATTTATGTATTTTTTCTTGCCTAGTATTATGCCACACTGCACACTTCCAAAAAGCTTATCGCCACTAAAACTTAATAAATCAACACTATTTGCAATTTTATCCAAACTTGGCTCATCTTTGCTAAGACAATATGGCAATTCCCCAAGATATCCACTACCTAAGTCATAATAACTTGGCAAATTTCTATCTTTCCCAAGAGCTGAAATTTCTTGCAATGACGCACTTTTTGTAAAGCCAACTATATCGAAATTTGATCTATGGACTTTTAAAAGTAAGCCCGTATTTTCGTTTATAGCGTTTTCGTAATCTTGTATTTTAGTTCTATTTGTTGTGCCTATTTCTTTTAAAATCGCCCCTGAGCTTGACATAACTTCAGGCACTCTAAAACTTCCGCCGATTTCTACTAGCTCACCTCTGCTAACTATAACTTCTTTGTTTTTTGCAAGTGTATTTAGCACCAAAAATACGGCACTTGCGTTATTATTCACAACCAAAGCATCTTCACATCCAAATAAAATAGAAGCTAAATTTGATATAAAAGTATATCTTTCGCCCCTTCTTCCATTTTGCAAATCATACTCAAGATTACTTGCATGACAAATTGTATTTTTTACGCTATCAAAAATTTCTTCTGATATCAAACTTCTACCTAAATTTGTATGAACCACAACGCCCGTTGCATTTATAACTTTTTGAAGTTTTTGCCTGTTAAATTTGTCATATTTTTTTGAAATGATTTCAAATATATCATCTTGGGATAAATTTAAATCCTTTTTATCTTGCAATTTTTGCCTAATGGACGCAATCTCATTTTTTGCAATATATGTTAAGAGCGGCTTTACATAATCTTTAAATTTATCATCATTTATGATTTTATCAATCTGAGGAATGTCTCTAAAATGCATTATTTCTCCTTAGCTTTTTGTCTAGCTAACAAAGTGATTATACCAAATTATGCATTATATATTTTTTAAGTTTAATTTTATGAGTTTATATTAAAATTATCCACAAAATCAAAAGGAATACAAGTGATAGAATTTGGTTATTATAATGAAAATAGCGAAAAACCTGTGCTTAAAGATAATATTAAATTTATTATGGATGAAAACGAAGAGATATTTATATCTAACAAGCAGTTAAAAAATACAAAAATTGTAGCAAAAGAGATAGATTTCTATCTTAACAACTCTTTGGAAAATACGCTAAATAAGGCAGAAAATGTAAATTTGCTTTACGAAGCAAGGGCAACCTGTTTTGATTTGGCAAAAGATGTAATGCACTCAAAAGAGATAGGAAAAAACATTATAATCATAAGCAATAGCGATAAAAATGATTTAAAAACAGAATTAGAAAAAAATGATTTTAAAGTTATAACTTTAAAGCACGATGAAATAAAATTTCTTTATGGACAAATTGGAGAAATTTATGTAAATATAATCACAAATAACGATGAATACGAGATAAACTGCGATATCTTGCTTATAGAAAATGCAAAAGAATATATGCTAAAACAAAGCGGTTGTTATGAAATATCAACATTAAAAAACTCTGAAATTTTAAATCTTGTAAAATCGCTTTCGCCACTAACAAATTATAGAAACTTTATAACTTATGATGAAAAAATATGCCAATATCACGAAAGAAGACATGAGATATGCGGCAAATGTGCCGATATTTGTCCAACAGTAGCGATACTAAAAGATGATGAAAAAAAACAACTTATGTTTTCACATATTGATTGTATAGGCTGTGGTAAATGTGTAGGAATTTGTCCGACTTCTGCAATTGATTTTAGCATTATGCCACGAAATTCTTTTAATGAAATTACAAATTTATATAAAGATAAAATCATACTTGTAGTAAATAAAAATACAAATTTTGATATCAAAATAGATCTTAAGCCAAATGTTTTGCCGTTTTATGTTGATAATATAGAATTTTTAGATCATGTGCATTTTATGACTATGCTTACTCAAAGTGGCTGTAGTATTGTATTATACAATGATAAATTTAGTGAAATAACTATGGATAATATAAATTTAATAAATCAAATTTATGAGATTAAATTTAAAACAAAAGGTATATACATAGCACAAAATGAAAATGAGTTAAAAAATGCTCTAAATAGTGCAAATTTGGTGCCAAATAGTTACTTTTCATATCCATTTTTAGAAGGCAACAAAAGAGCAGATTTTTCAAAACGATTGGAGTTTTTAATCGCAGGAGATGATCTTGGCGTTGTAAAAACCACACAAAAGTTAAGATACGCAAAAATTAGAATAAACGAAGAAACTTGCACTCTTTGTTTAAGTTGCGTTGGTGCTTGTAATGTAGATGCATTGGTTGCTGATACAAAAGATAACTCTATTAAATTTAACCCCTCACTTTGCACAGCTTGTGGATATTGTACAATGAGTTGTGCAGAAAAAGATACTATTTTTATAGATAGAGGAGAGATTGAGCTAAATCCAAGTTTTTATAGCTACACTACACTTGCAAAAGATGAACTCTTTAAATGCATCGAGTGTGGAAAAGAATTTGCAACCACAAAAGCAGTTCAAAAAGTGGCGAATATGATGGCTCCGATGTTTAAAGGCGATGAGTTTAAGACTAAAATGCTGTATTGCTGTCCTGATTGCAAGGCAAAACTTACAATAATGAAACAATTTGAAGAAAGTAGGAAAATATGAAAGATATTTTAAAAGCTAGATCGTATTACTATGAGTTTGCTTCATCGACGCTGTTTTTTAGCGAAAAAGAGAGTTTGTTTAAAAATATGCAAGAAAAAATAAAAGAACTTTCTAAATTTCCAATCACAGATGAAAATAAAACCGATTTTGAAGTGATGGCTAAATTTGATTTTTCTAAATTTAAAGATGAACAAAATGCAATGTTTTTTAGTCTATCTTACTCGAATGTACCAACCACAGCTAGTTTTTACGATGAAGGTAGAGACAATGGAAAAGCTAGACTTGATGTTATAAATATTATCAAAAAAAGTTCTTATAGAAGAGATGAAAAAAAATGCGAAGAAGGCGAGGATTTTATAGGCTTTATCTTTGGCCTGATGGCTACATTTTTAAAAGATGAAGCAAACGAAAATAAACAAGAATTAAGCAGTGAACTTTTTAAAACTTCTATAAATAACTTTATAGATGAGTTTTTAGATATGTTAGAAAAATCAAAATACGCAGTTTTTTTCAAAGCTTATGTAAGTGTGATGAGAAATTTTATATCCTTAGAAAGATCTCTTTTAGAAGTGCAAGAACCACCAAAAAAAGTATCACAAGCAGAAATTTCATTAAAAAAACAGTCTTATATGGCTGAAATTATAAACAATGAGGATTGATGAATTTTCTACATTTTTATAAACTTTAAAAATAAATTTATATACACATAATTTATATAACTTTCTACCATATATAAATTTGGCTACAAATAAATATAAATCATTTTAAATAAATATTTTGCTAATTTTAAGTTTTATTGAGTTACAATATGCTACTTTTTTACATTAATGATTATAGATATCAATTTTATTATATAACTATAAAAAGGATGGGTTATGGGACTTGATTATTGTAAAAGTGGTGGTTTGTATAAAATAAAAAATGTTAATGCCGATGGGAAACTTTTTTATAAACTACTTGATATGGGCTTTATAAATGGCGCTAGCGTAGAAGTTATTAGAGAAGCCCCGCTTTATGATCCAATGGAACTTAAAATTCATAACTACCTAATTACTCTTAGAAAAAGCGAAGCAAGATTAATTGAGGTTGAAAAAGTATGAGTGAAATTCAAAGCTCTTTAGATGAAGTAAAAAAATCTAATAAAAAAAATGTGAAAATTGCATTAGCTGGGCAACCAAACTGCGGAAAATCAACAATTTTTAGTATGCTTAGCGGTATTCGCCAACACATTGCAAACTATCCGGGTGTTACCGTGGATAAAAAATCAGGATTTTTTTCATATAAAGACCTTGAAATAGAGATGGTGGATCTGCCCGGGACTTATTCTTTTAGTTCTTATTCGCTTGAAGAAAGAGTGGCAAAAGAATTTATCTTAAAAGAAGATCCGGATATTATTTTAAATGTTGTTGATGCTTCAAATTTAAAAAGAAATTTATATCTAACTTTTCAGCTTTTAGAGATAGGCAAACCTGTTATTGTTATTTTAAATATGATAGATGTTGCTCAAAGAAGAGGCATTGAAATAAATGCTACAAAAATTTCAGATATGCTAAAATGCCCTGTTGTTGTTGCAAGTGGTTTTAAAAAAATCGGAAAAAACGAAATTTTAAAAGCTATTGATGAAGTTTATAATAAATTTTATAGCTACGAAGAATTTATGATAAATTATGAAGAATTAGAGCCTTTTATTGCAAAATTAGAAGGTGTAATTGATAATGATTATAATATAAAAAATAGATGGTTAGCTATAAAAGCACTTGAAAATGATAGCGTTGTTTATGATTTATTAAAAGATAAAAATGAAAGCTTTGAAAAGTTAGCAAAAAAAGAAATAGGGCTTTTTAAAAAGACATTTAATAAAAATACAGAAAATTTTCTAGCTACTTTTAGATACGATTCAGCTGATATTGTAAGCTCAAACTGCACAAAAGAGACCAAAAAGGGAAAGGAAACTTTTACTGATAAAGTTGATAAAATAGTCTTAAATAGATGGCTGTCTTTTCCTATTTTGTTTTTAATAATAGTTGGAATTTATCAACTCTCGATAGTTTTTGGCTATCATTTAACAAATTACACATGGCCACTTTTAGCAGCTTTAAAAAATTTTGTTACTGATATACTACCAGCTACTGATATAGCACATGTACCAATGATAACTGATCTTGGAATTTGGCTAATAAATAGCTTAAATGCACTTTTAAACTATTTACCAATATTTTTCATACTATTTGCATTAATAGCAATCCTTGAAGATGTTGGCTATATGCCTAGAATGGCGTTTATTTTAGATAGAGTGTTTAGAAAATTTGGACTTCACGGACAAAGCACACTGCCATTAGTTTTAGGTGGTGCGTTTGTAGGAGGATGTGCAGTTCCTGGCGTTATGGCTACAAAAGGAATCGCAGATGAAAGAGCTAGAATGGCAACTATTTTTACCGTTCCGCTTATGAACTGTCTTGCAAAAGTGCCATTTTATACACTGCTTTTAGGGGCATTTTTTAAAGAGCATATGAGCTTAGTTATGTTTTATATCTCAACTATTACGATTTTTACAGCTCTTATAATTGCAAAAGTTTTAACTATGACACTTCTTAAAACAAGAGAGACTGCCCCATTTGTGATGGAGCTACCAGCTTATCATATGCCTACATTTAAAGGCGTTATTTT
Source organism: Campylobacter sputorum subsp. sputorum (assembly GCF_008245005.1). NCBI lineage: Bacteria > Pseudomonadati > Campylobacterota > Epsilonproteobacteria > Campylobacterales > Campylobacteraceae > Campylobacter > Campylobacter sputorum. The sequence continues at coordinate 1,677,237 of NZ_CP043427.1, forward strand.
TAGAGCTTGTGAGAGAGTTTGGATTTATATCAAAAAAGTTTGCACCATTGTTTTAGCTGTTGCTATTGTTCTTTTTGCCCTACTTCAATTTCCAGGACTTAATCATGAACAAAGAGTTGAGTTTAAAGCAAATGAGAATCAAATTTTAGCTACTTTTGATAAGAAAATCTCTAAAACAAAGTATTATGAGAATTTTAACACAAGAGAAAATATATCAGAACTTTTAAATTTTTATGACTCTTATAAAAGCAAAAAAATGGCTGGAAGCAAAGGTGTGGATGAAGATTTTAAAAAAGAAAACGAGCTATTTTACTCTATTATAAAACCATCAAGCGATGATAAAGACGCAAAACTCATAAATAAAGAGTTAAGAAAACTCTCAAAAGGTAGAGATAGGATTTTAAGAGAAGAAAAAAATATCCGCATAGAAAACTCACTGCTTGGTATGGCAGGTAGAGCTTTAGAGCCTGTTAGTCAGTTTGCGGGATTTGACTGGCGTATAAATGTGGCGTTTTTAAGCTCATTTGCTGCTAGGGAGTCTGCAGTTGCTACACTTGGAAGCATTTATGAAACAGGAGCAAGTGAAAACGCACAAAGAGCTGAAGATATGATGGCTCAAAATAGTGGATATACACCACTTCATGCAGCCGCTATTATCATCTTTATGCTTTTAACTCCTCCTTGTATTGCTACAATGGTTGTTGTAAAGCTTCAGATGAATAGCTATAAATGGATGCTTTTATCGCTATTTGTGCCATTTACACTAGCTCTTATAATGGCAGCATTTGTATTTAGCATAGGAAATGCCTTAAATTTAAGTGGGCTAACTGCTATGAGCGGTTATTATGTGTGTATAGTTTTAATAGCGTTAATTTTAGGATTAGTCCCAGAAAAACGCATAAATTGGCAAGGTGGATTAAAAATTAATAATAAATCAAATTTAAAGGAGAAAGAATGAAAAAAATTATATTGGCTTTGGCATTTGCCATTAGTTCAATGTTTGCACACACTGCACTTATGAGTTGTTTTGATAATGGAGATGGCTCAATTACTTGCGAGGGTGGATTTAGCGATGGAAGCACTGCAAAAGGTGTCAAATTTCATCTAATACAAGGAGGGAAAAGCGTTTTAGAAGAAACTTTCAATGAAGATAGTGAAGTTACTTTCAAAAAACCAAATGGTGATTTTGAGGTTCAGTTTGACGCAGGAGAAGGACATAAAGTAACTATAAAAAGCAAAGATATAGCAAAATAAATTTAAAAAAAAGGACATTAAATGAGAAAGATTATTATTTCAACAATCACAACAGCGGCTTTAGCTAGTTCAGCATTTGCACATTTTCAAATGGTTTATACGCCAGAAAGTGCATTAGAAAAACCAGATAACATTCCATTAAAAATAGTATTTAATCACCCTTTTGCCGATGAGCATACTATGGATATGGGATTAAATGCTAAAGGTGAAATTAAACCGGTTGAAGATTTTTTTGTAATAAACAAAGAGAAAAAAACAGATCTTAAAAAAGATCTTAAAAATATAACTTTTAAAGGTAATTCAAACTCAGGCAAAGGCTATGAGAGTGAATATAAAGCTAGAAAAATGGGCGATCATGTATTTGTTTTAACTCCGGCACCTTATTATGAGAAAAATGAAGATGCATATATACAACAAATAACAAAAATGATAGTAAATGTTGCTGGTGCACCAACTGATTGGGATGCTGAACTTGGCTTAAAAGCTGAAATTGTTCCACTTACAAAACCTTATTCCATATGGGCAGGAAGCACATTTTCAGGAATTGTAAAAGGAAATGGAAAACCGATTCCATTTGCAGAAATTGAAGTTGAGTATTTAAACTACGATGTTGATATAAAGAAAAACGAAATGGGTAAAAAACCTCACGCTACTGCACCTCAAGATAGCTTTGTAACACTTACCATAAAAGCAGATCAAGATGGAAAATTTACATTTGGAATTCCAAAAGCCGGATGGTGGGGATTTGCAGCTCTTGGAGTGGGTCCTGATAAAAAACATGATGGCAAAGAACTAAGTCAAGACGCTGTTATTTGGGTTCAAGCAAAAGATATGAAATAATTTTGGGGCATTTGCCCCTTTTTGTTAAAGAAGGATATATTATGCAAATTTATGAAGCTATTATTTTAATAGCATTAGCCGCTCTTGCTGGATATTATATATATAAAAAAACATTCAAAACAGGTGGTTGCGGTTGCGGTAAAAAAGATTGTTGCTCTAAGAAAAAACATTAATTGTAGTTTTGTAATAAATTTGGAGGTATGATGGGTAATGAAGCGGTATTTAACAATTTCTTAAATATAATTTTAAGCAAAAAAGCTAAAAATTCAATCCCAAGGAAAGAAATTCTAAAAATACTTTTTTACAACAAGCATATAAGCATAAATGAAATTCAAAAAATATATAAAAATACGCACAAAAAACAAGTAAGTATAAGCACTATTTACAACACACTAAATTTATTAAAAAAATACAATCTACTAACCATAATAAAATCTAAAAATTCTACTAAATATGAGATGAATATACATCTAAACCATGACCATTTAATTTGCAAAAAATGCGGAAAAATAATTGAATTTAAAGATGAAGTTTTACAAAATTTACAAAAAGGAATCTCAAAGAAATATGATTTTATAATACAAGGACATATTTTATCACTAGAAGGAATTTGCGACAAATGCAAGAAATAGCCATAAAATCTAACATAAAAAATAGAACTAGACTTAAATCACATCTTTTTACATTGCAAAATTTTGAGCTAATAAAAGAAGTTCTAAATTTAAAAATAATTTCAATAAGGCTAAATGAAATTTGTAATAGCATTATCATAAATTATGATAATCAAAAAATCACACTTGAAGAAATCCTTAAACTTATACAAAAAAGTTTGGATTTACCAAAAAAAGAGCCAGTAAACAAACAAAATTACTGCACAAAAGCTTGTAATCCATGTCATTTAGCTTCAACTACAAAAACTTTTAAACAAAGAATCAAGCAATTTGCTTTTTTAAGCGGTGTAGCAGCATTTGTTTTTATAAAAGAACACATATTGCTTACTGCATTTTCCCCGATAAGTGCGCTTGCTTTAGTAGGGCTTAGTTTATATATGGCAAAACCGCTTTTAAATGAAGCACTAAATGACATAAAAAACAGAAATTTTAGCCTAGAAAGCTTTATGGCTTTTTCACTTATTTTGGCAATTTTTGGTGGCGAAATTGGCGCAGCATTTGAAGTAATTTATATCTTAACAGGCTCTCGTCTTTTTGAAGAATACACAGCAAACCTGTCTCGTGTAGAGATAAGAAATTTAATCAAGATGGATGTTAATAAACTCTATGTTTTAAGAGAAGATATTGAAGTTGAGATTGATTTAAAAGACGCAAAAAACGGTGATATAGCAGTTTTTGTAAGTGGAGAGAAAATTTGTGTTGATGGAGTTATAGTAAAAGGCGAAGCTTTGATAAATGAAGCTTTGATAAATGGAAGAAGCGAAAGTGTGCTAAAAAAACAAGGGGATAATGTTTTTGCAAATACAAATGTTGAAAATGGTAGAGTGTTTGTAAAAATCAAAGCCCTAGGTAATGAAACTTATATTGCAAGAGTGATTAATGAAGTTGAAAAATCCCTAAATCTAAAATCAGAAAGTGAAGTAACTGCTGACTTGCTTGCAAAAAAAGTCTTAAAAATAGGTTCATTTATGACACTTGGCACACTTTTATTAACAGCGTCTTTTACAAATGCTTTTAGCGTGATGATTATCATGAGTTGCCCATGTGCTACCATCTTAGCAGCAAGTTCAGCCATTAGCTCAGCAATAGCAAGTGCTGCAAGAAATAGCATTTTGATAAAAGGTGGAGAGTATTTAGAAAATTTTAGCCGTTCAAATGTGTTTTGTTTCGATAAAACCGGAACTCTTACTACAGGAATTCCAGTAGTTGCCTCATATCAAACTAATATAAATGAGTATGAATTTTTTCAAATTTTAGCAAATTTAGAGTATAAAAATACTCATCCGGTAGCAAAAGCAATTATAAATTTTTGCAAAGAAAAAAACATTAAACCAAATACAAAAAACATAACAAAAAATGAAATAGGTTTGGGAGTAAGCGGGGAATTTGAAGGGAATTTATATCTGCTTGGAAATTTAAAATTTATGAAAAACAACTCAGTTATAATAAATACAAAAGAAAATAAAGCTTTTACAAATATATATTTAGCTAGAAATGGAAAATTTATCGGATTTTTAAGCCTTAGCCACGAAGTTAGAGAAGGCACAAAAGAGATGCTAAAAGAACTCAAAAACAGAGGTGTTAAAAAGTTAGTTTTACTAACAGGCGATGATGAACTGGTTTCTAAAGAATTTGCAAAAGATCTCAATTTTGATGAAGTTTATTATGATTTAATGCCAGATGAAAAAGCAAAAATCATTGAAAATTTAACTAAAAAAGACAGTGTTGTAATGATAGGAGATGGCGTAAATGACACACTTGCTATGAGTAAAGCAAATGTTAGTGTTTCTTTTGCAAGTGGCGGAAGTAAAGCAGCTGTTGAAGTCTCAAACATAGCTATAACAAACTCGGATCCAAAAGATATTATAAAACTTTATGATTTAAGTAAATTTGCTCTAAAAGTTGCAAATCAAAACTACAAAATAGGCACATCTACAAATATTTTTGGTTCCATTTTAGCAATGTTTGGTTTAATGAGTCCAGCTGGTGCTGGACTAATCCATATAGCTCATACATCAGCCATAATTGCAAATTCAAATAGAGTTAAATAATAATGATTTTCAAATGAAATTAAGCTTATATTGATAATTAAATAAGCATAATCAATATTACAAAATAAGGAAAATTATGATAACAAAAGATTTTTTAATTAGTGTTTTATCTCATTGCAAGATAATCCACCATACTCATGGTAGGTTAAGACTTAGAGTTTCAAGTAAGATAAAAGATGAGTTTGAAAATTTAGGCGATGAAAATTTAAAAAATATCAATTTAAATAAACTTGATGAAATGATAAAAAACATCAACGGTATAAACAATGTTAAATTTAACCGAGTAATTGGCTCAATAACAATAGAATATGATAAAAAAGAGTTTGATAAAGACTTTTGGCACGACATTATAGAGTTTAAAAAAGTTGATAATTTTTTACTTAAAATAAATGAAAAAGCAAAGGAGTTGTTGTGAATGAACTACAAACTGCACTAAATTATGAAAATCAAGGCATTTTACTATATACAGAAATTTATAACAATTTTAAATATGAAATTTTTGCTCAAATTTTAGAAGTTAAAAAAGCTGGTTTTGTTTTATTAGAAAGCTTTAAAACAGATGAGGTTTTAGAAGAGTTTAAAACTCCTGATATTGATTCAAAAAAAGATGCGATATATACCGCACTAAGCTATGAAGAAAAAGCTGAAAAAATTTATGACAAACTTACAAATAGTGTAAATGATGAAAAACTAAAAGATCTATTTTTTAGGCTTTGGGCTACATCAGAAAATGAGTATAAAAAAGCACTTTTAAATGAAATACAAAATACTCAAAACAAACAAGGCGAAATTTTTAATTTTAAAAATTTAGAACAGATGGGCTTAAATTTAGATACAAAATCTATAAATGAACTAAATGAAATTTTAGCTAAATTTAAAGATGGTAAAGCATCAAAAGATGATATAAATGCATTTTTACAAAATCCGTATTTTTCATTTTTATCGGGTGTTATGCTTGGGGCAGTAGGCGGAATTTTGATAGATCAAATTCTCAAAGAAAATAAAAATTTAGAATAAAGGAGAAAATTATGGCACTTCCATTTATAGCTGGTTTAGCAGTTGGGTCATTAGCAGTGGTTGCATTTAACAACAAAGATAAGATAAAAGATAAGTTATTGCAAGGATATGAAAAAGGCAAAGAAGTAGCACAAGATTTAAAAGAGTGTGCAGAAAATAAACTAAAATCAAAAGATAAATGTTGTGATTGTGAGGATGAAAAAGATGAGAGTTGTGATTGCGAATGTCACAATGAAAATCAAAAAAATAGTAGCCAAATAAAAAAGTCTAATACAAAAGATGATAACCAAACATCAGAGCCAAAAAAACCATCATCAAGATCTAAAAAAACAACAAGCAAAGGAGAGTAGATGCTAAATTTAAGAACTTCTAATTCAAGACTTCCAGCAGATCACTTTATAAGCGGGGCTTTGTTTGGGGGCATTACTGCTGGAGCATTAGAGTATGCAAATAATTCTGAGAATAAAAATGTAGCTAAAAATGTTTTAAAATACTCACTTGAAGGCGGTATAGCAACATCACTAGCAATAAGTGCGTCAAATAAACTAGTTCAAAAAAACTACCTAAATGCTACCTTTGACATAGCCCTTGGCGTGGGACTTATAGTAGCAGTTGAGAAAATTTTAAAATAAAGGGGTAAAAATGGAAAATCCATACATAAAAGTTGAAGAAAAAATAGAGACAAAACAAGAAACTACTACAGATGCAAAACATAAATTTGCAAATACAGATACAAAAGAGTTTAAGAGCTTTGAAGAGGCATATCAAGCTGGTATGCAGTATGCCGCTCAAAATCCTAACACTCAAAGTTTTAACCAAAATAGTTCATTTTTAAGTTCTATTTTGCCAACAAACTTTAACTCGACAAATTTCTTACAAGGTGCGATAGTTGGAGCACTTGGAACATATCTTTTAACAAATGAAAACGCTCAACAAGCTATATTTAAGTCAGTAGTAAGAGTTGGAAAGCTTTTACAAGCTGGTAGTGAAGAGATAAAAGAGAGATTTGAAGATGCAAAGGCAGAAATTGAAGCAGAAAATGAGCTTTAAAATCATCCATAAAAGCAAAAATAGAGTTAGATTTTTTTATCCTGATTTAAAAAATACTACAAACGAAAGAGCTTTGGAGAGTGAAATTTTAAAGCTAAATGGAGTTTATGAGGCTAGAGTAAATAAAATTACTAAAAGCGTTGTTATAAAATTTAATGGTAATTTAGATGAAATTTTAGAGCAAATTTCAAAAATTAAACTAACCACAGATACCAAAAAAGATATTAGTAAGAAAAATATCGCTATATCTGGTACTTCTTTTTTGCTAACTCCATTTTTAAAAAATACCAAAGGATTAGTTAGCATAACTGCGGCTATTCCTGTGCTAAAAGAAGGAATTTATGAGCTTTTTAATGATGGTCTTACATCAAAAGTTTTAGAAGCTATGGCAGTTGGTATCTCGCTTTCAAGAAAAGATTATTTAGCTGCAAATAGCACAAATTTCATGCTAAATATCGGAGAATACATGGAAGAAAGCACAGTTCATAAAAGCGATGATTTGATAAAAGAGCTAGCAAAACCTAACATAACAGAAGCTTGGGTTGAAATAACAAAAAATAGTAAAAAAAGCTTAGAAAAAATCAGCGTAAATGATATAAAAAAAGGCGATATCGTTGTAGTTGGCTCAGGAGAAACCATAGCTATTGATGGATATATAATCGAAGGAAGTGCCAGCATAAATCAAGTTTCCATGACAGGAGAAGCGGGTTGTGTTAGAAAAGAACGGGGCGAGAGAGTTATGAGCGGAACCGTTGTTGAAGAAGGCAAGATTAAAATCTGGACTGAACTTGCTGGCGAAGATACAAGCACTCAAAGAATCAAAAAATACATTCAAAATTCACTTAACGAAAAGTCCAACATTGGATTAAAAGCAACAAAACTAGCCGATAAATTAGTGCCTTTAACTCTTAGTCTTGCCGGAATTTCTTATTTTTTAAATCGCAATATGACTAGCGTAGCATCTGTTTTACAAGCTGATTATTCGTGTGCATTAAAACTTCCCACTCCAGTTGCCTTTAAAAGCAGTATTTCCAAAGCCGGAAAAGCTGGAATTTTGATAAAAGGTGCTAAATCAATAGAAGCTTTAGCAGCTGCTGATGTTTTTGTATTTGATAAAACAGGAACTTTAACAGATGGGGTTTTAAAAGTTGAAGATGTAATTAGCTTTGATGAAAAATGGAGCAAAGAAAAACTTTTAAATTTAACTGCAAGTGTAGAAGAGCATTATTTCCATCCTATAGCTGAAGCTGTAGTAAATGCTGCTAAAATTTCAGGCTTTAAACATATGCACCACGATGAAGTTGAGTTTATAGTAGCTCATGGAATAAAAACTCATTATAATCAAAAAGAAGTAATCATAGGCAGTAGGCATTTTTTAGAAGATGATGAAAAAATATCTTTCAAAGAAAATTCGCATAAGATTGAAAAAGCTCTAAAAAGCGGACATGCTTTGCTTTATGTAGCTTATGATAAAAAACTTCTTGGCATTATCAAGCTAAAAGATGAGATTAGATCTAATGCAAAAACTACCATTAAAAAACTAAAAAGCCTTGGGGTAAAAGAGATAGTTATGCTAACAGGCGATGTTAAAGATAAAGCTAATAGCGTGGCAGATGAACTAGATATTGACACTGTTTATGCCGAACTTTTACCGACTCAAAAATCACAAATTATAGAAAATTTAATAAAAGATGGAAAAAATGTTGCATTTTGTGGAGACGGTATAAATGATGCACCATCTTTAATAAAAGCAAATGTAGGCATAAGTATGGAAAAAGGTGCTGATATTGCAAAAGTTACAGCTGGTGTTAGTTTATTAAAAGACGATATTTACTCAGTTGCAGTAGCAAAAGAACTAGCAAATAAAACTATGGAATTGATAGATAAAAACTTCAAAGCCACTGTTTTAATAAACTCAGCTATTTTATTTGGTGCAACAATTGGTCGTTTAAGTCCTGTGCTTACCGCAGCACTTCACAATGGCACAACTATAGGACTTTTGCTAAATTCAATAAAAGGTGTAAATTTTGAAAATAGATAGAAGTAAATTTAAAATTTATATCATTATTAAGGATTAAAAAGTGCCTTTTTTTATTCTTAATTCAGTTTTATTAGTAATTACAGGAGTTATGATATATGAAACAAGTTCAAACGCAAAGCAAAAATTTGCCAAAAAAAGAAAAAATAGCAAAAAAATCTCTTAGTCTAACAACTAAAAAAGAGATAGCAAAGCTTGGAATGACGATATCAATGGGGCTTGTGGTTTTAAGTGCTTTTAATACAAGAAGTAAATTTAGTAAAAATTTACATATAGTTTCAGGTGCCGCACTCGTTGGTTTTTCTTATTACCATACAAAACTTTATAATCAAAATTAATCAATATTAATTTAAACTCTTGGATAAAATTTCTTTTTGAATCACACAAAGATCTTTCCAAGAGTTATTAAATGTGCTATTTATACACTCATCAACATATTTTTTAGCTTCATCATAATTTTTTATCTTTATACAAACCTCAGCAGTTTGATAAAGAGCTCTTAGTCTATCAGACGGCTCTAACCTCATCGCAAGAAGCTCTCTTCCTGCATTTATGGCATTTTTATAATCCGATATTTTATTTAATGAGCTTATATATAAAAAATTTATACCAGGGCTAAATAGTGTTAAATTTAGTCTTTTTTGCATATCTATAGCTTTTTTAGAATATGTTAAAACAACACTATCGTTATCTTTTTTTGCTGCAAATTTTGCTATTTTATCATACATTTCCAAGAGTTTTACATCATCTTTTTTAAGTTTTTCAAACTCATTTATAGTTTGTATGGCCTCATCAAAGCGATTAAGTTCTAAAAGCGACAAAAAGCGGTAATAAAGACTAGGAGTTATGTCACTATACTCTAAACTTGCAGCAACTGCTATAGCATCATTACTTGCATTTATAGCCTCATAATACCTACCAAGTTTATACAAAGATATACTAACTCTTATAAGCCATTCAACTCTATCTTCTAAATTTTTAGTATTGATATGAGAGTGTGCGAGGCTGTAAGCTTTGTCGTATCTAGACATTTGTATCATACAATCAAAGAGTCTAAATTGATTGTTTATAGAGTTTTGAATATCAAAATTTTCATTTAAATAAACTGTTTTTTCACAAGCACTTTTAACTAAACTTTCATTTGCCAGTATCAAAGCAGTGTTATTTAGTAAATTTGTTAAATTTGTATCATTAGCGTCTATAACTTTGTTTTTGTAAGATAAAATTTCATCATACTTTTTATCTTTGGATAATAACTTTATTTGCTCTAACAAAGCTTTTTTGCCTATATCATTACTTCCATATCTATCCATAAGCGTATCATAATAGTCACTTAACTTTGTTGTATTTGTTTCATTTATCTCAAAAAATAGCTCATCAAGTGCTTCTTCTACATCTTTTACATAAGCGCCATCTTTAAACTCTTTTTCATATCTTTTAAGATATTCATAGGCTTTTTTTACCTCGCCTAAACGCATTAGAGATATTCCCAAATTTTTAAGAGCACTCTCGTAATAATCGTCGCTTCGTTTTGAATTCTCTACATAAAGTTCATATAACTTTGAAGATATATCATATATTTTTTTATTAAAAAAATTCTGTGCAAATGAGGCTAATGTGTTTTTATCTTTTAAAAGATACTCTTTATTTGCATTAATTATCTTTAAAATATACTCTTTAGCATCGTTAAATTTTGCTCTTTCTATGCTTATATCAGTAAGTTTAAAGGCAGCCTCACTTGCTACTTCCATATCATTTGAACTATAAAGAACACTTTCTAGCATTTTTATAGCCTCTTTACTCTTTCCTTCTTTATAGATTGCTCCAGCATAGTCTATTATGGCTAATTTTGTCCATTTTGAGTTAGTATGTTCTTTTACTAAAATATCAAGATTATAACTAGCATCTCCACCCATATCTAAGGCTAAATATGCTCTAAGTATAATGCCTAAAACTTCTGGATAATTTTCATCTGATGGAAAACTTCTAATCCAATTCTTACCCATATTTACTATATCTATAAATTTAAAATTATCATAAACTTTTTGAGAAGATAGTATTTTATCTAATGCTCTAATTTTATATAACTCAAATTCACTCGTAAAAATGGAATTTGGATGTATTTTAGAAGCATTTAATGTCTCATCAAAAACTCTCTCATATAATCCCATATCATATAATTTTTTTATATTTAAATAAAGCTCTATATCATCGCCATTTACGTATTGTATAGGCATTTTATTGATATCTAATGCACCAATTGATGGATAAATCATATCATTATAAGTTATAGGGAAATTTATACCATTACTTACTTTTTTAAACTCTCTTAAAGTTGGATCAATGATAATAGAATAATGTGTAGATACGCCAGCATCTTTTTTCTTTATCTCGTTGTTTCCAAAAAGATTTTCATTTACATTTAGAAGTCTTGAGTTTTGTTTTGGATTTATGATAATTTCATAACCATTATTTGTTTTATTAAATTTTATATCAACCAAAGAAGTTATTTTATCATCAATGTTAAAAATTTCTTTTGTAGATATATTGCATATATAAATTTTTTTATCTAGTTCTAGAAGTTTAGCTTCGCAAGAAAAAGGAGTATCATTTTGTATATGCAAAACACCATAACTACTTCCCTGCTCTTCTCCGCCATTTAAGATAACACTAAATGAAAATGCATAAACTGCTGTTAAAAATAGTAATATTATCTGTTTCATTTAGTAATTATATCAAATTTTATAAACTAAAACCCACTTGATGAAACCAATAAATTTATAAATTTACTAAGCGGTTCAATAAAAATTATAGCAAACACACTAAAAAGCAGTGCAATTCCAAGTGTAAATTTAAACGGATTTGATAGATTTTTTACATACACACTTTTATCAACTGCAAGTGGTTCGTGCATAAACATAATAACAACAAGCTTTAAGTAGTAATAAATCGCTATTGCACTATTTATAGCCATTATTACAGCTAAACAAAAATGATCACTATGCACAGCAGCACTTATCAAATACATTTTGCCCCAAAAAACACTAAATGGGGGAATTCCTGCAAGACAAAACATAAATATAGCCATTATTACCGCAAAAAATGGCATTGTTTTGATAAGCCCAGCAAATTTTGAATACGGATGTTCAAATCTAGTATCCCAAGAATACCCATTAGAACTTGTAACAAAAAGCATTCCAAAAGCCCCTAAATTTGCAAACAAAAACATCGTCCAATACACAAACAAACCGACATTTGCTTCAGTTGTACCAATCGCTATAGCACAAATAACAAAACCAGAATGCGAAATAGAGCTATACGCTAACATTCTTTTTACATCTTTTTGAACAAGAGCCATAATATTTCCAAGACTCATACTAATAATAGCTATTATGAAAATAATATTTTTTATCCAAAGCACATCACTAAGTGGGGCAAAAAACCTAATCATAATTATAAAAGCGGCTATTTTTGGAACAATTGACATATATCCAGCCAATGGCGAACTTGAGCCCTCATAAACATCAACTATCCAAGTATGAAATGGTATCAAAGATAGTTTAAATGCAAGAGATGCAAGTAAAAACGCACTAGCACCCAAAAGTAAAATGCTCTCTTTTAAATTTGCATCCACTATAAAAGATAAAATTTTATCTATTTCTAAATGCCCAGTTAAAAGATATAATAATGCAGCACCAATAGCGTAAAATCCGCTAGATAAAGCGCCTAATGAAAAATACTTTATAGAAGCTTCTATGGCATATATTTTATTTTTAAGTGCTATTAATGTATAAATTGCAAGAGATGAAATTTCCAAACCTATTAATATAAGAATAAGATTATTTGAGCTTACCATAAAGCTAAAACCGGCTATTACAAATAAAAATAGCACAAAATACTCTTTTATCTCGTATTCAAAAAAACTCTCTTTACAAAGTAAAAATCCCATAAAAAATGCACTTGAAACAAGTATAATCATTTGTGATAAAAAGGCGATACCATCCATATTTATCATACCAAAAAATCCACTTATGCCATTCTTATAGCTAAATAAAATACCCAAATCCAAGATGATTGCAAAAATACAAACCAAAGCATAAAATGTTTTAGATAAATTTTTAACAAAAATATTCAAAGAAAGTAGCGTAATTGCAAAAATGACCATAATGCCAGGCACAGCTATAGAGGCTATATTTATGGACTCTAAACTCATATTAATTGTTTCCAAATTTAACCCCTTTTATTAAATTTGATTTTTTTATAAACTCTTTAGTGTCTATATCTATAGATTTATCGTGCATAATTTTTACAACTTTTTGAGCACTATCATCTATAACACTAAGAAGCGGTTTTGGATATACACCAAGGATAATAACAACAATAAAAATCGGTATTAGCGAAATGTATTCTCTAAATGATAAATCTTTTAGTATTAAATTTGAACTATTTTGTGCTTTTTTGAAAAAAACATTTCTACATAAATTTAGCATATATGCTGCACCGATAATGATACCTAATCCACCAAAAAAAGCATAAAATGGATTTGTTTTAAACATTCCAAGCAAACTTAAAAACTCGCCAACAAAACCTATCGTAAGCGGCAATCCTATGAGTCCAAGCATAATTACAACAAAAATTATAGTAAATTTTGGCATTATCTTAGCAATACCGCTAAACTCGCCCATAAGATAAGTTTGTTTTCTATCATACAAAACGCTAATTATCATAAAAAATGCAGCTATTAATACACCATGACTTATCATGAAAAAAACTGCACCGCCGATTCCTTCTGCATTTATAGCAAATATACCTAACATAATGATACCCATATGAGAAATAGAGCTGTATGCGGCAAGTTGCTTCATATCATCTTTTGCAAATGCTATAAGTCCGGCATAAATTACCATAATGCAAGCTAGTATTGCAAGTAAATCTACAAAATATACACTAGCATCTGGAAAAACTGGTAAAACTATGCGAATAAAACCATATGTTCCCATTTTTGCAAGAAGAGAAGATATCAAAATAGAGCCTACTATCGGTGATTGTGAGTATGCATAAGGAAGCCAAGTATGAAAAGGAAAAATCGCTGTTTTTATGCTAAATGCTAAAACAAATGAGAAAAATAACCAAATTTGCACTTTCATTGGTAGCGATAAATGATACCAATCAAGTATGTTAAAACTGATTTTTCCAAAAGATTTGTAGTAAAAATATGCCATAGTTATTATACCAACAAGCATTATTATAGAACCTGCGAATGTATAGATAAAAAACTTAACGCAAGCATAAATTCTTTTTTCTCCGCCATATGTTCCTATTATTATAAAAATAGGGATTAAAGCAAGTTCCCAAAAAATATAAAATAACATAGCATCCAAACTGGAAAAAAAGCCAATAAGTCCAGATTCTAAAAACAAAACACAAATAGTTATGTTTTTTATGCCATCTTGTACTTTTAAATTTATCAAAGCAATTAGTGTTATAAATGAACTTAAAACTATCAAAAACAGAGATATTCCATCAATACCTACAAAATAATTTATATTAAAATTGCTCAAAATAGGGAATTGCTCAACAAAGGCTAAGTCTCCAAGACTTGGATCATAAAAACTCCACATCAATAAAGTTAAAATAAATTCTATAAAAGCAACAAAAATACCATATATTTTTATACTTTTACAATCTACTAAAAATCCCAAAATAGCACCAAATACTGGAATAAATATCAAAATACTTAAAATATGTTCCATTAATTCCCCTTAAATCACAAACACTAAACACAGCATAACAAACAGACCAAATACCATAAGCTTAAGCATAAAAGAGAGATTTCCTGTTTGTATTTTACTTGCAAAACTACCAAATTTATATACACTACTAGCTATAAAATCAACACTATGATCTATTATTTTTTTATCAAAACTTGCAAGAAATAAACAAGAGTGTTTATAAATACAAACAAATTTAGAGTATAAATTTGGTATAAAATACTCATTTATAAGTATTTTGTATATTATATTATTTGTAAATTTAGTATTAAATTTATCATCTTTGTAAAAATATATAGTTATAACAATAACGGCTACAACGCTTATAAGAGTGCAAGCGATAAGTAACATAGAAACTTCACTAGCTATATCTATGATATATTCTGGTAATGCCATTAGACTAAATTTCTCAAAACCATGCTCTATAAATCCGGCAACTATGGATAAAAATGCCAAAGGAATAAGAGAAAATAGCATAATCTTACTAGCATCGCGAGTTATGAAATCGTGTCTTTTTGAGCCAAAAAATACAACCATAATCAGTCTAAAACTATAAAATGCAGTCATTATAGCACCTATGAAAAGAGCTATAAAAATGCCATAATTTGCCTCATTAAATGCAACTTCTAAAATTTTATCTTTTGAGAAAAATCCAGCAAAAGGATAAACTCCAGCAAGTGCAACAGAGCCAATTATCATTAAAATAGCTGTAAATTTCATACTATTATACAATCCGCCCATATTTCTGATATCTGTATCGTCTTTCATAGAATGCATTACATTTCCGGCACAAAGGAAAAGAAGTGATTTAAAAAATGCATGTGTTACAAGATGAAAAAGTGCTATCCAATACGCTCCAAATCCAGCAGCAACAAACATATATCCTAATTGAGAAAGCGTTGAATATGCTATTATTCTTTTTAAATCATTTTGAACCAAAGCCATAGATGCACCAAAAACAGCTACAAAAGCACCAAGATAGGCTATAAATAAACTAAGTTCATTTACTGCCCCAAATATATCATTTGCTCTAATTACAAGATAAACTCCAGCTGTAACCATTGTAGCTGCATGGATTAATGCTGAAACAGGCGTTGGTCCAGCCATAGCATCAGCAAGCCAAGTATGAAAAGGAAATTGTGCACTTTTTCCCATTGCACCTATAAATAAAAATGAGCCTATAAACATTAAAATTTTATAATCAATACCTGAAATCATTTTAAAAACATCACTATAAATAAGCGTTCCACACTCTTTGTATATAAGAAAAATACCTATTAGCATACCAAGATCGGCAATTCTGTTCATTATAAAAGCTTCATTTGCCGCATAAGAAAATTTAGTATTTTCATACCAAAAACCAATAAGCAACCAAGAGCTTAATCCAACGCCCTCCCAGCCTATGAAAAGTCCTATAAAATTATTGCTCATTACTAAAACAAGCATAGAAAAAACAAAAAGTCCAAGATAAGCAAAAAATTTATTAAAACCATCATCGTGTTTCATATAGCCGATAGAATACAAATGCACTACACTAGCAACAAATGTAACCACACACATCATTATAACACCAACTTCATCTATCATAAATCCATAAGGCACATCAAGAGAAGCTATACTTATAAACTCTGCTATGTATAAATTTAAAATTCCATTATCCATAATATAATTTAGCAAAATAAGCGATGAAACCATACTTACAAAAATCAAAGTTGTACTTACAATACCAACTAAAAGTTTTCTTTTCTCAAGGCAAAAAAGAGTTGCAAACAAAAAAGATACCAAAGGCATAAAAATGGCAATTAAAGCATATTTTTCCATGTTATCCTTTCATATTTTCTAAACTAGATAGCTCTATAGAGCCGGTTTTTTTATACCATAAAATCATAAGTCCAAGTCCAACTGCAATCTCTGAAGCAGCTATTGCTACTATAAAAAATGCAAAAATCTGTCCACTCATATCATTATGATAAGTCCCAATTGCTACTAACGCTAAATTTGCAGCATTTAATATAATCTCTGTTGAAAAAAATAACATTATAAGATTTCTTCTTTTCATAACACCGATTATACCGATACAAAACATCAAAATAGCAACTATCAAATAGTGATTTAAGCTTATCATAAACTCTCCTTGCTAACATTCTTATCCATATCTTTATGAACCAACAAAATACCACATATCATCGCAACTAGCAGCATTACGGCAGCTAACTCAAAAACTATTAGATATTTTGTAAATAAAATCATACCAACTGTTTTTACATTACTTAAATTTGATACTATCTCATACTGAGGAACAATAGGGGTTTTATAAGAAATCGGTATTAAAACTATAATTACAGCTAAAAGCGAACTTGCCACGCCAAGCGTGTAAACCAACTTATTATTTTTTTGCTCTTTTACAGGTTTGGATGCATCAAAAAACATCATAGAAAAAGCATAAAGTACAAGCACGGCTCCT
Organism: Campylobacter sputorum subsp. sputorum; assembly: GCF_008245005.1. Taxonomy (NCBI): domain Bacteria; kingdom Pseudomonadati; phylum Campylobacterota; class Epsilonproteobacteria; order Campylobacterales; family Campylobacteraceae; genus Campylobacter; species Campylobacter sputorum. The sequence goes on from NZ_CP043427.1 coordinate 1,694,393, forward strand.
ACATAAACTATAATTTGCACAACACCTAAAAACTCTGCACTAAGTAAAAAGAAAAATCCTGAAATAAATATCATTCCACCAGCCAAAGCCGTCATTGAATATAATGTATTTTTAGAAAATACGCTTATTAAAAACATTCCAAGAGAACAAATAGTAAAAAAATAAAATCCAAGTGTTTCTATCATTTTCTCTCCTAATACGAAAGTGGTGTTTTTTTAACAAGATTATCTGCATCATCGCTTAAAGAACCGTAACCTTCAAACTCGCAAATTTGGGTGCCTTTTTTGGTTAAAAAATCTTCTTTAAAGCCAAAATATGCTCTTTGTTCACTTGTATTTTCATATTCACCACCAAATACTATAGCAATTTCTGGACACACATCAGCACAAAGCCCACAATACACACAACGACCCAAATTTATAGAGTAATTAATAACTTTTTTCCTGCCATCTTTATCTAAGCAAGTATCCATTCTTATGCAGTGACTAACGCAAATTTTCTCACACAGTCCACAACCTATACAACGCTCATTTTCACTCTCAAGTAGTCTCATTAGCTTATGAACACCTCTATATCGTGGCGGTAAAGACATTTTTTCTGCAGGATATTTAAGAGTATTACATTCTCTTTTTAACATAGGTTTAAGCACAACCCACAAACCTACAAAAAGTTCGCCTTTAAAAGTATTTCTCCAAAAATTTAAAAACTTTTCATAAGAATTTTTTGGTCTTTGTCTTTGATCTATTAACTTATACTTTATCATTTTTTAATCCTAAATCAGCAAAATGGCGGTAATAAATATGTTTAAAAGAGCAAGTGGAAGACAAACTTTCCAACAAAGCCCCATAATCTGATCTGGTCTAAGATGAGGCCATGCCGCTCTTGTCCATAAAAATATAAAGAAAAACAGTGATGATTTAAGCAGCATCATAATCCAACCTGGAATTATCCAAAGCGAGTTAAATCCGCCCATAAATACGAGTGATAAAAGTATAGAAGATGTTATCATATTTGCATATTCGCCTATGAAAAACATACCAAATCTCATACCGCTATACTCAGTTGAGTTTCCAGCAAGAAGCTCTGTTTCATTTTCTGTAAGACAAAATGGAGTTCTATTTGATTCTACAAAAGTAGCCATATAATACAAAACAAAAGCAAGTGGCTGTTTAAAAATAAACCAATGAAATATTGAACCACTTTGAGCATTGTTTATATCTATCAAAGAAAGTGAGCCAACTACCATTATCACAGAAAGCAAAGCAAGTGAGTTAATAGCTTCAAATGAAAGAAGTTGTGCCACAGCTCTAGCTGAAGAAAGTAGTGCAAATTTATTATAACTTGCAAGACCAGAAAGCAAGGTTCCATAAACACAAATACCCATACAACCAATTACATAAAGCACTCCAACGCCAACATCTGCCAAAATCGGTCTTATTGTGTAGCCAAAAAGAGTAAATTCAGGTAAAAATGGTATAGCTGCAAGTGCAGAAAATGCGGCAGTTGTGGTTACAAGAGGAGCTATCTTAAATATAAATTTGTTTGCATTTCTTGGGACAATGTCTTCTTTACAAAAAAGTTTTATCATATCAGCAACTATTTGCAAAACTCCGGCCGGTCCAACCATCCAAGGTCCGATTCTTCTTTGCATATACGCTAAAACTTTTCTCTCAGCATATGTTGCAAGCCCACCGAGTGAAGCAATGATTGCTAAAATTACCAATGATTTAACAACAACTTCAAGTATCATAAAAGCACTATCACTCATCACTTCCTCCTTTGGTTAAATTTATAGACGCAAATCTTTGTGAAAAAATATCTCTAAAAGGTATTTTTTCATCAAATGTAGGAAGATAAGCGATATCTCCTGCTAAATTTTTATCCAAACTCACCTTTATAGCAAATTTTATGTCATCTTTTTTTATAATAACCACGCTTTTCTCGTCTAAGCCGTATTTTTCTAAAAACTCGCTACTTACATACAAAGAAGCACTTTCATTTAACAAACTCGCTCTATTTGTAAATTTACTAAATTGATAAACTGGATTTGCTCTATATATAAGAGTTTCACCCATATCTTCTTGCAAAATATCGCTTAAATCGACCTCATCTTGTGATTGAAAATTTTGCACATCAAGTTTGTAGCCTCTATGAGAATTTCCAGCATTATCATAAAAATTTTCTAAATCATCAAATTTAATACTCTTAAAATGCAAATTTTCACTAAGTTTTGGCGTAAAATCAATCACAAATTCCTCTCCAAAACCAAGCTCTTTTGCAAAATCATTAAGTTCGTATCCATTATACGGCAAAGCAGCATTTGTTGGAACAACTCTTTTTTCTATATTGCAAAATGTCCCTTCTTGCTCATTTAGTGCAGGTGCATCCAAATCTCCGCCAAATACACTAAATGTTATATCGCAATTTTCATTGTATCCAAGTGTAAAACCTTCTTGTTTTTCATCCAAATCACAAATAAGCGAAACACCAAGAGAATTTGTACAAGATGGTATCAAAATAACTTTAAACGGAGTGTATTTTTGAACTAAACCGGTAAGCATAGCTAGTGTTTTAGCGTTTTTACTATAGTAAAAATCCTCTCCGATTACTAAAAATAGCTTTTCTTTTTTATCACTAAGGGCTAAAACTTTTTGCTCATCAAAACCTAAAATATCAGCAAATTTAGAAATTTTGGTATAACTTTGAGTTCCATCTTCGTTTGTAGTTTGTATTTCTTTAAATTCTTGATTTAATTTATCTTGCAAATTTATAGGTAAGCTCGAAGCAAATCTTTGGAGTATCCAAAGCAAAATTTCACTATCTTGATTATAAGAGTGTTTGCAAGTTAAAAAGTTTTTAGAGTAATTATCTACCACTTTATCTCCAAGTGGATGAAAGTAAATGCCACTAGCTTTGTTTATCTTCAATGCGTTGTTTATTTTATAGCTTGTATTTGGGCTATCACTTCTTAAAAAACTACCGGCTACAACTATAAACTCAGCATTTCTTAAACTTTCAAAATCTCCATTATAAAGCGAACTTCCAGAAGTTTTAGAAAAGTTTTTTAAGAAATTTTGATAAATTCTAGCCTCTTCATTTATGAGTTTTATACCAAATTTATGTTTAAATTTATTTAGCAAAAATGCCTCTTCGTTTGTTATAAAGCTATTAAATTTAATAGTTTTTATCTCGCCATTTTTTATCTTTTCTACAATTCTTTGAAAATTTATTTTATCTTTACGATTTACGCCGTTTTCAAAATCATATCCAAATCTAGCTGCACCATTTATCTCGCCAAATTCATAATCATTGCTAACCCTATAAATTTTAGGATTTTTATCTTCTATACTAGTTTGCTTCACATCATAGTATATCAGCTCGCAATCGCTTGAATGCGGGTTTGAAGCAGGAATTCTTGTAAGCTCCCAAGCATTTGATGTGTATTTAAAATGAGTTTGTACAAGTGCTCCAACAGGGCAAACAGCCGCACACTCTCCACACGCAACGCAGTTGTCATCGCTAATTTTGCCTATAAGATTTTTTTGCATTTTGCTCCATACAAAATGAGCATCTTTTGACATAGTTTCTTTTAACTCTTTTGGGACTTGGTCTGCATTTCTTGGTGTAGTTTTAAGGATATTATCGCCTATTTTATCTTTACAAACGGTGATACATCTTTCACAAACTACACATAAACTTGGATCATAACTTATAAAACCCCAATCTTTAACTTTTTTAAGACTATCTTTTATAGAGAAATTTTGCTCATCAACTTTCATATGATGAGTTAGGTTTTGTAAATGGCACTCGCCACTTTTATCACAAACACCGCATTCTAAAGGGTGATTTACGCAGTAAGTTTGCATTATAGCATTTCGTTCTTCTAAAATATCTGGCGTGTTTGTATAAACAACCATCCCATCTTTTGCTTTGGCATTACAAGTATAAACTCTTTTGCCATCAACTTCGCCCATACAAAGTCTACAAGCTAGCGTTGGGGAACACTGGCTTAAATAACACATAGTAGGTATAAAAATACCATTTGCTCTAGCTACATTTAATATATATTCACCTTCATCACACTGGCAAATTTGATCATTTATGCGAATAGTTACCATTTAGCAAACCTTAGATATTTTAACGACTTCATAACAATAATCATCTATTTTATCAACACCTAAAAACCCGATAGTTCCTTTTATATTTGGATCTAATTTAAATGTTTTTTCATAAGTTTGGTTTTTAGTTTGTATTTTTACTTTTTGAGCATCTTTTATCTTAGCTGAGATTGCAAAATAATTTCCGCCTTTAAATTCATCACAAATATATTTAAAAACCACACTACCATTAAAATCATCTTGTTCTTTAAGCTCTGATAAATTATGTTTAATAGGAGTAATGATTTCTTGGTTTAAATTTATTATTTTTAGTAAATAAATTTCTTGTAATATTGCCAAAAATGTCTCTATGTTTTTACTATCTTTGTGAAATTTTAAAGATTCATCTATCAAAATAGTATCACAATTATCTAAAAACTCAAGTATAATTTCTACTTCTTCTTCGCCTACATTTGATTCACCGCTTATTAATCCGTCATCAAGATCGCCAAAATAAGAACTTTGTATATTTTTCTTTTCATAAGCAAATTTACAAACTAGTGCTAAAACATAATTTATCGCACCTATTTCGCACTTTATAAACTTAGCATTTTTTAAATTTTCATCATAAAGTGGGCTAACAACCAATAACTCATCGTTTTTATATATATCTAAAATATTTTTATTTTGTATGCTAAGTAAATTTACTAAACTTAAAACTTTCATTATTTACACCTTTTCACTACAATTTGCCAATCAACTTGATTAAATTTAAGCGAATTCATAAGCTCACAGCCAAATTCTTTTACAATCTCAGCAGAGCTTTCAACTATGCTAAAATCATTTATTTCAAACATAAATATAGCAACTTCATCACTTTTCATCATATCAAGAAGCTCTTTTAGTCTATTTAGAGTATTATCTTTTTGATTTCTTAGGTCATATCTTTTCATCTATCAACCTCGCCTAAAATGATATTTGAGCTACTAACTATCGCAGAAACATCAGGCAAGTAACACCCTGGCAAAATGTTTTCATAAATAGCACAATGCCAAAAACTTGGGGTTCGTATTTTTAGTCTATAAGGTCTGCTTTCTCCAGTTGAATATATATAAAATGCTAGTTCTCCTTTTGGAGATTCTGTTGGAAAGTAAATTTCTCCACAAGGTGGTTTCATTCCTTGAGTAACTAGTACAAAATGCTGCATTAAAGCATAGTTTTGAGTCATAATCTGTTCTTTTGAAGGGCTTACAAACTCAGGTGAATCAACAAGAAGTTTTGGTTCGCTTTGTCTGTATAAATCAGCGCATTGTCTTAAAATACTAACGCATTGCTTCATCTCTTCTAAATAAAGCTTAAATCTAGCATAACAATCCCCACTTGTTGCATAAGGCACATCAAAATCTAGCTCATCATATATAAGATATGGCTCTTCTTTTCTTATATCCCACTGCACACCGCTAGCTCTTAGCATAATCCCGCTACAACCGCAGTTTAATGCCATCTCTTTTGATATAATGCCAACATCAACTGTTCGCATTTTCCAAATTCTATTTTCTTCTAGTAAATTTTCGTATGTTTTGATATCGTTTGGAAATTTATCACAAAATGCAAGCATTTTATCTATCCATCCATCTGTCAAATCAACAAAAACACCGCCAAATTTAATAGAACTATGAGTTAATCTTGCACCACAATACTCTTCAATCAAATCTAAAATATATTCTCTTTCTCTAAATGCATACAAAAACACTGTCATTGCGCCTATGTCAAGAGAGTGAGTTCCCAAAAAGAGTAAGTGTGAAGTAATTCTATTTAATTCAAGCAAAATTGTGCGAATTATTTGAGCTCTTCTTGGCACTTCAATGCCACAAAGCTTTTCAACAGCCCCAATAAACGCATAGTTATTTGATGATGAAGCCACATAATCAATCCTATCAGTTACTGGCATAAACTCATTATATATCATATTTTCAGCCATTTTTTCTATGCCTCTGTGCATATAACCAACTCCTGGCATAGCTCTTGTTATTTTTTCTCCATCAAGTTCTAAAACAAGCTGGAGTTGTCCGTGAGCAGCTGGGTGTTGCGGACCGAAATTTAGTATCATTCTACCATTTTCTTTTTGAAATTCAATATTTTCAAAATAAGGTTTTAATCTATTTGTATCTTGCATATTTAAGGTCTTTTATCTAAAATTTTACTATTATCTCGTTTAACTTTTTTTACAAATTTAACGCCATTTTCTTCTTGATACTCTTGCTTATAAGGCTTAGTTGGTCTATCTTCGCCTTTTGGCGTTTCATGGTAAAGCATAGAAAAATTAAATGTATCTTTGCTATCTACAAAACCACTATCTCTATTTTCTTCGCCAATTATACTTCTAAAATCTTTTCCATATATCGTATCTATCTCATACCACCTAGCTCTTTCATCTCCTTGCAATGGATAAGATTTACGCAAAGGATGATCAAACCAATCATCTGGCATAATAAGGCGTTTTAAATTTGGATGGTTTTTAAATAAAACCCCCATCATATCATAAAGTTCTCTCTCTGCCCAATTTGCACTTTTATAAATATTTGCAACACTTTGTAGCATCTCATCAGTTTTTACAAATGTTTTAACTCTTACTCTTCTTTTTTTAGAAATACTAAGAAGTTCATAAAACACTTCAACGCCATTTTTTTGAGCTATAAAATCAATCCCACTCATCTCACACAACATCTCATAGCCAAAATTTTTTAGACTTGTTATAACATCTATATTATCAACGCTATTTATGTAAATTACAAGTGTATTAAACTCAACATAAGAATTTAGTATATTAAAATTAGTGAGTGCATTTATTTCATCTTTGAAAAAAGTTTGTAAGGGATCTATTTTTTGTGTTTGATTGGCTTTGAAAAATCTATCTTCATAATAATTTTTTTTTGATGTATCTTTTTTATCAGAGTATATTCTCATTAAACAAGCCTTTTTGGAATTTGAGCTCTTCTTGGAGTCTCTTTTCTAATCTTTTTTTGAAGTATCATAAGAGCAAATTGCAGTGTTTCCGGACGAGGGGCACAACCTGGTATATAAATATCAACAGGGATTATCCTATCACAGCCTTGAACAACAGAGTATGTATTAAACATACCGCCAGTATTTGCACAACTTCCCATACTTATAACCCATTTTGGTTCAGGCATCATATCGTAAATTCTTTTTGTAAATTTGGCATGTTTTTTACAAAGCGTTCCCGCTATTATCATAACTTCGCTTTGCCTAACAGAACCCCTAAAAATAGTTCCAAATCTATCAAAATCATACCTTGAAGCACCAGTTGCCATCATTTCGATAGCACAGCATGCTAAACCATAACTAACAGCCCAAAGTGAGTTACTTCTTCCCCACTGAATTAGCTTATCAACAGTAGTCAATACTATTGGCAAGCCACCATTTTTTGCATAATCTACTTGATGGAATGCCATTTAAACGCTCCTTTGCTCCAAGCATACATAAAACCTAAAAAAATAAACAATAAAAACATAATCATTTCTATAAGTCCAAACATTCCCAAAGTTTTGAAATTTACAGCCCAAGGAAACATAAAAATAATCTCAACATCAAATAGTATAAAAAGAAGTCCAAATAAATAAAAATTTATATTTATTCTATTTGGCTGTTTTATAGCCTCAGGTCCAGATTCATAGATAGCTGTTTTTAGTTTTTCATTGCTTGTATTTGAGAATTTTTTACCTACTAAAGAGGATAGATAAATTATAAGTCCAAATATGAAAAAAGAAAGTATCATCATAAAAAAAGCGCCAAAATACGGATGATCACTTAAGATATGTTGCATTTTTACTCCAAAGATTAATTCTAATAAAATTTTATATTTTTATATTAAATATAAGAGTATTTTATTAATATTAAAACTTTACTATTTTTTGAGTTAAAACTAATTTAAAAAAGAATATTATATTTTGATTTTTGGATTTATATAAAGTAAGATTTAAATGACCTATCAAATTTTACTTAAAATTTCTACTTTATTATTAATAATAGCTAGGCAATGCTCATAATGGCTAGTTCTAAGCCCATCTTTACTAGTAACTCTCCAATTATCACTTCCAATAACAGGAGTTCCATCTTTTTGACATATCATAGGCTCTATACAAAATACCATACCATTTTTTATCTTTGGTCCAGATTTTGGATTGTTTCCCTCTAAATAATTTGGAATTTCTGGCTCTTCATGGGGTCTTTTTCCTATACCATGACCACAAAATCCTTTTAAAGGTACAAAACCTCTTTTTAGTATGAACTCTTCTATCTTATGGCTAAGTTCTTTAAAATGCATTCCCACTTTTATATTATCAATAGCAAAATAAAGTGCATCTTTAGAGCAGTTTATAAGATCTTCATCTTGTTTTGAAATTTTTCCTATTGGGTATGTTCTAGCACTATCTCCATAATAACCGTTTATTTTACTGCCTATATCAACGCCAAGTATATCGCCTTCTTTTAAAATAGTATTATCTGGGATACCATGAATCACAACTTCATTTAAAGAAAGGCAAGCTGCATTTGGAAAATCATAAAGTCCTTTAAATGCAGGATAAGCACCTTTTGAGGTTATAAAATCATCTATTAGTTTATCAACTTCAAGCAAGGTTATACCGGGTCGTAAAAACTCTCCGGCATAATCAAGAGCTTGTGCTACAATCTTATTTGCAACCCTAAGCCCTTCTAAATCTTTGGCATTTTTTAAAGAAATTGCCATTATAAACCTACTGCACTTAAAGTTTGATATTTATTCATATATCTTTGTGCTTCTATTTTTCTCATTGTATCAAGTGCAACTTGAACAACAATAAGAACGGATGTTCCTCCAAAATAAAATGGCACTCCCATAAATTTAACCAATAACCAAGGAATTGTAGATATCAGACCAAGATAAATAGAACCTGTAAAAGTTAATCTACTGGCTACTTCATTAAGATATTTTGCGGTACTCTCCCCCGGTCTAACGCCTGGTATAAATCCACCTTGCCTTTTTAAATTTTCACTAATATCTTTTGAATTAAATGTAATTGATGCGTAAAAATATGCAAAAAATATTATAAATAAAAATGTGAGAATATGAAAAAAATATCCACTTGGATTTAAAAAGTCATTTATCTTCTGCAAGTAAGGATTTGTACTTGCTTGAAAAATAGTTCCTGGAAACATCAAAACAGCACTTGCAAAAATAGGAGGTATAACTCCACTTAAATTTATCTTTATAGGAATATAATTCATTATTCGTTTATGCTGATTTTGCATTATAACTTTTCTTGAATAGCTTATTGGTATGCGTCTTTCGCCAAGTTCTATGTAAAGTATAAAACCTACTGTAAATATTATTATCACAAGTATAGCAAGAACTACAAGGAAATTTAACGCTCCATTATTTACAAGATCTATAGTTCCTTTAATAGCTGTTGGTATACCGCTTACAATACCCGCAAAGATAATTAAACTGATACCATTTCCTATACCGCTTTGAGTAATCCTCTCACCTATCCACATTAAAAGCATTGTTCCACAAAGCATAGATATTGCCGAAATAACTATAAATAAATTAAGATTATCTATCATTATAGCACTAGCACCGCTTCTACTTGGCATACTATTTAAACCTATACTCACTCCAACTGCTTGAATAATAGTTATAAATATAGTAACATAACGGATAATTTGCATATATTTTTGCATACCGTCGCGTTCTTTTTTCATTTTGCCTAAATTTGGGAAAGTTGCAGCAAGAAGCTCCATAACGATAGATGCCGTGATATATGGCATTATTCCAAGAGATATTACACTAAGTCTTTCAGCGGCTTTTCCGCTAAACATATTAAACATACCAAGGGCATTATTAGCGTTTGAATCGAAAAATTCTTTGATAACATCAGCATTAACGCCAGGAACTGGCACATAAGCCAGTATCCTATAAGCAAACAAAAATGCCAACGTGATCAAAATCCTGTTGGTCAATGTCTTATTCATTATTTTTGTCCACTAACGCTAATATTGTCGTCTTTTATTTTAGTTGCTAAATCTTTAGCACTTGATCCTATTAGTTTTATTTTAGTAACGCTTTTTGAAAGTTTATGAACATTTTTTATACTCTCAACTGTTATCTCATTTAATTCTTTGATGGCTGTTATTTTTTCTACATTAATAACATAAGGTTTTTCAAATTTAGAAACAAATCCAACTTTTGGAAGTCTTCTTTGAAGCGGTTGTTGACCACCCTCAAAACCTCTTTTTTCATTGTAACCTTTTCTAGCTGTTTGACCTTTACCACCTTTTGTAGCTGTTTTTCCCCAACCACTACCTTGTCCACGACCAATTCTTTTAGTTTTATGAGTTGAACCCTGTGCTTTTTGTAAATTTTCTAATCCCATACCAATTCTCCTTAGTTTTTAAGCATACTTAATGCTTTTATGGTAGCTCTTACAACATTAGCTGAGTTATTTGAACCAAGTGATTTTGTAAGGATATCTTTAATACCGGCAAGCTCTATAATAGGACGAGTTGAACCACCGGCTATAACACCAGTACCTTCGCTAGCAGGTTTTAGTAAAATTTTACTAGCATTGTATTTAACTTCTATATCGTGAGCTATAGTTGTACCTTTGATATTTACTTTTATAATATTTTTAAAAGCATCATCAACAGCTTTTCTTATAGCGTCTGGAACTTCTTTTGCTTTACCAAATCCAAAACCAACAAGACCATTCTTGTTTCCTACAACAACAAGAGCTGTAAATCTAAATCTTCTACCGCCTTTAACAACTTTTGTAACACGACCAATATCAACTATTACTTCGCTAAATTCTTCTTTATTATATTTTTCCATTTTAACCTCTTTATAGTTCTATGCCGTTTTCTCTAAGGCAATCGCCAAAAGCCGCTACGACACCGTGATACAAATAACCGTTTCTATCAAAAACAACCTTGTTTATATTTGATTTTTTTAACTCATTAGCAAATTCTTTAGCAAGTGTTTTTGCACCTTCTATATTTGCTTTTATACCAAGTTTTTTGCCACTACAACTAGCAATAGTTACAGCCTTAACATCATCTATAGCTTGAACATAAACTGTTCTATTTGATTTAAAAATAGAAACTCTTGGGCATTCGTTTGTTCCTGAAATTTTAGATCTAATACTTTTTTTTCTCTTAGCTCTTAAGCTTATTTTTCTTTTTAATACATTTACTTCCATCACAAACCCCTACTTCTTAGCTGTTTTGCCGGCTTTTCTAATAATACGCTCTTCAGCATATTTAACGCCCTTGCCTTTGTATGGCTCAGGAGGTCTAAATCCTCTAACTTGTGCTGCTACCTGACCAACAACTTGTTTATCAACACCTTTAATAGTGATAACATTTTTATCAACACTAGCTTCAATACCTTCTGGCAATTGATAGTTTATTACATGCGAAAAACCTAAATTTAGTTCTAAAACTTTACCTTTAACAGCAGCTTTATAACCAACACCATTTATCTCTAGTTTTTTTTCAAAACCACTTGTAAGTCCGATTATAACATTGTTTGCAAGAGCTCTATAAGTTCCCCAATATGCTCTATCTTGTCTTTCATCGCTTTTTGAAGCAAAAACTAATTTTCCATCTTCGACTTTAATACAAACATGACCTTTTGTGTCAAGTTCTTTTGTAGTATTACCTTTTTTAAATACTACTACACTATCTTTTACACTAACATCAACTCCACTTGGAATTGAGATAGGTTGCTTACCTATACGAGACATTTTTTTCCTTTTTACTTGTCTAGGGTATGTCTACTTTTACGAATGGATACCACAATACCATAAAAAAGCAGAATTTAAAACTGGGATATCCCAGTTCAACTTCTTACCAAACAGTGCACAAAACTTCACCACCAACACCAGATGAGTGTGCTTTTTTATTACTTAAAACACCTTTACTAGTACTGATGATGCTAATTCCATAACCATTTTTAAATCTTTTTATATCATCCCTGCCTTTATAAACTCTTCTACCCGGTTTTGAAACCCTTTTTATTTCATTTATAGCAGGTTTGCCATTTTCATCATATCGCAAAACTACATTGATAAATTTCTTTTTATCTTCTTCAACTATATTGTAGTTTTCAACATATTTCTCTTCTACCAAGATTGTTAAAACTGCTTCTACAACATTTGAATGAAGTAATTTTGCAGTATCAAGTTTTCTCATATATGCGTTTCTAATGCGAGTTAGTCCGTCTGAAATTAAATCATTTAACATTTTTTCTCCTTACCAACTTGCTTTTTTTAGACCAGGGATTAACCCCTCATTTGCCATTTTTCTCAAGCAAACTCTACAAATTCCAAAATCTTTATAAACAGAATGTGGTCTACCGCAAATTTTACATCTTGTATAACCACGAACCTTAAATTTAGGTTTGCGTGCTGCTTTTGCTATCATAGATTTTTTAGCCATATTATTTTCCTTTTGCAAAAGGCAAACCAAAAAGCTCAAGCATTTTGAAAGCCTCTTTATCATTTTTAGCTGTTGTAACTAAAGCGATGTTCATACCGTGAGTTTTTAAAATTTTATCATACTCAACTTCTGGAAACATTAATTGCTCATTTAAACCAAAGTTATAGTTTCCTCTTCCATCAAAACCATTTTTAGGAAGACCGCGAAAATCTTTTACTCTTGGAAGAGCAATGCTAATTAATTTATCTAAAAAAGCATACATTCTATCTTTTCTAAGAGTAACTTTGATACCTACTGGAAAACCTTCTCTTACTTTAAAACCAGCAACTGATTTCTTAGCATTTGTTACAACTGATTTTTGTCCAGCTATTAAAGATATAGTATCTGCCATATTTTGAAGCACTTTTTGATCTTTACTGCTATCACCAACACCAACACTTATAACAATCTTTTCAAGAGATGGTATTAGCATAGGATTTTTTATATCAAATTCTTTTGCTAATTCATTTTTTATAGATGAGTTATATTTTTCTCTTAATCTTGCCATAACTATTATCCTTCAACTTTCGCTACATTTGAAATATCCATAGGCATTTCTTTATTTATAAATCCACCATTTTGGAATTTTTCACTTGGCTTAACAGCCTTTTTAGCTACTTTGCAGCCCTCAACTATAACTTGATTTTTTTTAGGAAGAACAGATAAAACTTTACCAGTTTTTCCTTTGTCATCACCAGCTATAATTTTAACTTCATCACCTTTTTTAATTTTAAATTTAGCCATTATAGAACCTCCGGAGCTAGTGAAACTATTTTCATAAATCCACCATATCTTACTTCTCTACCAATAGGACCAAAAATACGAGTTCCAACTGGCTCTTTTTTAGCATCTAATATAACAGCGGCATTTTCATCAAATCTAATAAGAGAGCCATTATCTCTTTGAATCTCTTTTTTAGTTCTAACAATAACCGCTTTTACAACCTGACCTCTTTTTACTTTACCATTTGGAAGAGCTTTTTTTACTGAGCAAACTATGATGTCGCCTATAGTTGCATATCGTCTTTTTGAGCCACCTAAAACTTTGATACACATAAGCTCTTTTGCACCACTATTATCTGCAACTGCAAGTCTTGTAAAACTTTGAATCATTATTCTACTCCTTTTGCAAGGACAGATTTAAGTCTAAATGATTTTGTTTTACTAAGTGGTCTACACTCTATAGCAACAACTGTATCACCAGCTTTTGTCTCATTTTTTTCATCATGAATTAGATATTTTTTAAATTTCTTAACAATTTTTCTATATCTAGGATGCATAACACGTCTTTCAACAAGAACGCTAGCTGTTTTATCTCCAGATTTTTGAACTACAACGCCTTGAATTTCTCTTTTTAATGCCATCTTTTTCCCCTTATTTAATCGCGTTGATTGCAGTATTGATTCTAGCGATATCTTTTTTCAAAAGACTAATCTCTTTAGGGTTATTTAACTGCATAGTTTTTAACTTTTGTCTTAAAACAAAAAGCAACTTTTTCTTTTCTACCAACATAGTGTTAAGTTCGCTAACACTTTTATCTTTTAACTCAGTATAATTCATTTTCACTTTCCCTGTTTACGAACTTAGTTTTAAAAGGTAATTTACTTTTAGAAAGTGCTAAAGCTTCTCTTGCAGTAGCCTCATCAACACCTGCCATCTCAAATATGATTCTACCGGGTTTAATGTTCATTACCCACTCTTCAACTCCACCTTTACCTTTACCCATACGAGTTTCTAAAGGTTTTTTAGTTATTGGTTTATCAGGAAATACTCTTATCCAGATTTTTGCTTGTCTTTTAACAAAACGGGTCATAGCAATACGCGCAGCTTCAATTTGTCTTGAGTTGATTCTACCAGCTTCAACAGCTTTTAGGGCAAAATCCCCAGTTGCAAGTTGAGTTCCACGAGTAGCATAACCACGATTGCGACCTTTCATCATTTTACGAAATTTTGTTCTTTTTGGCATCAACATGACTATTTACTCCTTCTAGATCTGCGTGTTTTCTTAGGAGCAGATTCTTCTCTTTTTTCAGCTTGAATACCTTTTTGAAGAACTTCACCTTTAAATATCCACACTTTTATACCTATATTTCCATAAGTTGTATGAGCTTCAGCAAATCCATAATCTATCCTAGCTCTTAGAGTATGAAGTGGAACACGACCTTCTAAATACCACTCAGTTCTGGCCATCTCAGCACCGCCTAAACGACCAGCAACTGAAATTTTTATACCTTTTGCACCTGATTTTTGTGCATTTTGTATAACTTTTTTCATAGCTCTTCTAAAAGCAACACGACGCTCAAGTTGCATAGCAACATTTTCTGCAGCAAGTTGAGCTGAAGCACCAGCCTTATGTTCTTCTTTTATATTTATATTTACATCTTTATTTATAAGTTGTTTTACTTTTTCTCCAAGTTTAACAACATCGCTTCCTTTTTTGCCTATTATTATCCCTGGTTTTGCTGCAACTATAGTAACACGAAGCTTTTTAGCTGTTCTTTCTATTAGAATTTGACTTATACCAGCATAATAAAGCTCTTTTTTTAGGAATTTTCTTATTTGATAATCTTCTGAAATATTCTCAGGTAAAGATGCTTTTGATGGAAACCATCTTGATTCCCAGTTTCTGTTAATTCCTAATCTTAGTCCTATTGGATTAACTTTTTGTCCCATCTTAGTCTTCCTTCTTTTCAGCTTTTGCTACTTCTACCATGATATGAGAAGTTGGTTTTCTAATGCGACTTGCACTTCCTCTTGCTCTTGGTCTAAATCTTTTAAGAACAGGGCCAGCATCCACACGACAACTCTTAACTATAACTTCTTCTGGCTCAAAACCGCCGTTTGCAACAGCTGATGATATAGCATTTGCTATGTATTTAGCACCACGATTTGGTGTAAATTCTAAAGTAGCTAGTGCAAACTCAGCATTCATACCTTGAATTTGCTTTGCTATAAGTCTAGCCTTAGTTGGAGAAAGTCTAATAAATTTAATAGTTGATTTACTCATATTTCCTCCTACTTGCCTATTTTCTTTTGAACAGAGCCTTTATGGCCTTTAAATGTTCTAGTTGGAGCAAACTCACCTAATTTATAACCTATGTGATTTTCTGTTACATACACAGGAATAAAACTTTTACCATTATGGACATTAAATGTAAGTCCGATCATATCAGGCACAATCGTACTGCGTCTTGACCAAGTTTTTATAGGTTTGTTGTCATTTGCTTTTTTTGCAGCTACAACTTTTTTCATTACATGATCATCTACGAAAGGACCTTTTTTAAGTGATCGTGCCATCTTATTTTCCTTTCTTTCTTGAAATTATAAGCTTATCACTTGCTTTTTTGCGTCTTGTTTTGTAACCTTTAGTTGGTTGACCCCAAGGTGTAACAGGATTTCTACCAGAATTTTTCTTACCTTCGCCACCACCATGTGGGTGATCTACTGGGTTCATAGCTGAACCTCTAGTTTGAGGGCGAATTCCTCTATGACGATTTCTACCTGCTTTACCTATAGATATATTTGACCAATCTTCATTACCAACAACGCCTACAGTTGCCATACACTCTGCTAAAACTTGTCTCATTTCACCACTTGGTAATCTAAGAACTACATATTTATCTTCTTTACCCATAAGTTGCGCATAACCACCAGCACTTCTTGCCATTTGGGCACCTTTGCCAGGTTTTAGCTCTATATTGTGGATAATTGTACCAATTGGAATGCTTTTTAACTTCATAGCATTGCCCGGTTTTATATCTAATCCAGATTCCGCAGAAGCAACTACATCTCCAACATTTAATCCATTTGGTTTAATAATATATCTTTTTTCGCCATCTTTATAGCTAATAAGCGCTATTCTACAATTTCTATTTGGATCATATTCAATAGCCTCAACTACGCCCTCTATACCAAATTTACGACGCTTAAAGTCTATTATACGATAAAGTTTTTTAGCACCTGCTTCTTTATGGCGAGATGTTATTCTACCATTATGATTTCTACCAGCTGTTGCAGGTATTTTAACAAGCAAAGATCTAACACTAGGTTTAGCTGTTATATCATCATTTTTAAGTCCTGTCATAAATCTACGACTTGGAGTATAAGGTTTATATGTTTTTATAGCCATAATTACGCCTCCATATTTTCAAGACTTACGCCTTCAGGCAACTTGACATAAAATTTCTTGATGTCATTTCTAACACCAGTTCTTCCTCTAAATTTCTTAACTTTGCCATCAAGTCTTAGGGAATTAACTCTAAGTGGCGTAATCCCAAAATACTCTTTCAAAACAGCCTTTAAACCATTTTTAGTCATTTTAGGTGAAGTTTGAATAACAACAACACCATTTTCTTGAAGTGAGAGAGTTTTTTCTGTATAAATAATTGTTTTTATATCTGTTATATCTGCCATCTTAGCCCTCTTTTACTATTGATTCAAGTGCTGATTTCTCAAAAATCACTGTTTTAAAAACTGAAACAAGGTAAGCATTTATCTCACTTTTATCTACTATATAGCAATTTTGTAAATTTCTATAAGCTAAAAATGTATTTTCTATCTCTACTGCTTTACCTTCAGTGAAATTTTTCTCATTTGAAAAATCGCCTACTATAAGTGCGTCACGAACATTTAGTTTATTTAGCATACTAACTGCATCTTTTGTTTTTCCAGATGGAATCAAAATGCTTTCAACTGCAAAAATACTATTTGACTCAGCTTTTTGTGCTAAAGCAAACTCTAATGCTAATCTTTTTTGTTTTTTATTTATTTTTTGATTATAATTTCTCTCGTTTGTAGGACCAAATGCAACCGCACCACCTACCCAAACATTCGTTCTAGTTGAACCAGCTCTTGCACCACCACGACCTTTTTGTCTCCATGGTTTTTTACCGCCACCGCTTACTTCTGATCTGCCTTTTGAATGTGCTGTATTTGCACGAACAGATGATAGATAAGATTTTACATAAAGATATAGATTGTGTGGGTTTACCTCAGCGTAAGATGCAGGAAGCTCTTGTTCGCCTGATTTTTTAAATTTATCATCTAAAATGGTTATTTTACTCATTTTACTATCCTTATTCTACCCATAGCACCATTAAATCCAGGAACTGAGCCTTTTAAAACAAGAATTCCATTTTCTTTATCAAAGCTCATTAATTCGTTTTTAACGCTTACTTTTTTATTACCCATATGTCCTGCCATTTTCATACCTGGCTGAACTCTACCTGGCCATTCACAGTTACCGATAGATCCGTGTCTTCTATGAAATCTACTACCATGAGATTTTGGACCACCTGCAAATCCGTGTCTTTTCATAACACCTTGATAACCGCGACCTTTATCATTAAAACTTACTTTTAAAACTTTAGCTTCACTTAATGGCGAAACATCCAAATCACCAGCTTCATTATTTGCCACTTCGATAGTTGCAAATTTATTAAATTCTGCTGTTAAATTATATTTTTTTTGTTGCCCAGCTATAGCTTTGTTGTTTGCTTTACCTTGTGCATAAGCTACAAGTGCTTTTCCGTCTTCTGCTAACTCACAAACTTTAGTATTTACAAGTTTAAGCAGGGTAACAGGAGTGCTAATAGTTCCTATGGTTCGGCTCATACCGATTTTTTCTACAATGTATTCCATAACTTAATCCTTGTTTTCTTACTTGCCCATTGCACGAACTTCGACATTTACTTCTGGAGCAAGGTCAAGTTTTGTAAGTGAATCGACCGTATCCGGCGTAGCTGCGACAATATCAAGCATACGTGCATGAATTTTCATCTCAAACTGCTCGCGTGAATCTTTATTTACGTGTGGAGA
This sequence comes from Campylobacter sputorum subsp. sputorum, assembly GCF_008245005.1. Classification (NCBI taxonomy): domain Bacteria; kingdom Pseudomonadati; phylum Campylobacterota; class Epsilonproteobacteria; order Campylobacterales; family Campylobacteraceae; genus Campylobacter; species Campylobacter sputorum. The sequence goes on from NZ_CP043427.1 coordinate 1,712,844, forward strand.
TTTTAAGACTGTGTAGCGTTTGATTTTTGTTGGCATTGGCACAGGACCTCTAACGTCTGCACCTGTTCTCTTAACAGCTTCTACAATGGCTGCAACTGTGCGATCTAGAACTCTATGGTCGTAAGCTTTTAGCTTTAACCTGATTCTTTCCATGATTTTTCCTTTTACAAAGAACTTGTCGCGAACATGCGACCTTTTTTATTAAAAAAAGATTTGTATATTATCAAGATTAAGTATCAAAAGTCAAGGAATATAGTATTTTTTTGCTAAAATTTACATATTTTTTTCCTTAAAAAAAGGAAATAAAATAGTTAAATCAAATTAAATTTTAAATCAAAAAAATCATTTTTTATCTTTCATTATAACCTTATAAAATGCGTTTATAAAAATGTTATGAAAATTTTGCTATCATATAAACTATTTTTTATGGATAAGGAAAAATCATGATACCTTTTAGCGATGAAGAGCTTTTAAATCCAGTAAAATCAAGCTTAGCTAAGATACTTCCTATGCTTGAAAAAGATGGCGGAGGAATGGAATTTTTAGGAATAAAAAATGCAAAAGTCTATGTTAGATTAATTGGTGCTTGTAATGGTTGCCCATCAAGCGGACAAACATTAAAATACGGTGTTGAAAGACAACTAAAAATAGACATTCACCCAGAAATAGAAGTTATAAATATACCAGTAGGTGAGAAATTTGAAATATAAAAATATCGCAATCAAAGCTTTTTATGATGGCAACTATGAACTTGCAAAAACTTGTTTTTCTATGCTTTATGAAACAATGGATTCTAAATTTATATTGATGCTTATAAATATTTGTGAGCTAGCAAAAACCAACAAAAATGAAGCTCAAACTATATTTGACATAGTTTTAAAAAAAATGAAAAATAAAGAAAATCCAGATGATTTAAATAGTATTATAGAAATTTTAGAATCAAAATTTGAAAATACAACTTTAAATTTAATGATGCAAAATGCGATTTCATATAGTGAATTTATGTCTCTGGTAAAAAATAATGGCAATTTTAAAAATACATTTGAAAACATTATGTTTTCAAGTAAAGTTATGATATCAAACAGAGATGATTTACTTGAATTTTTAGATAATCTTATACAAAACGGATTTATAGAACTCGGGCTTAATTATTTAGAAAGTGCTGCACAAATTTTTCCAGATGACGAAAGACTTCATATACTCATAAAACAAATTTCACAAAGGCAAGAAAATGAAAATAGAATTTGATAATTTTTTTATAACAGATAATTCAAATGAATGTGAAAAAGGTTGTAAATTTATAAAAACACAAATGAATGCTAAATTTGAAAATGACGCTATAAAAAATGGTGCTAGCATTATATCATTAGACGAAGCTAAAAAACTACTTGATATCGATAAAGATATAAAAATTATAGGAATAACCGGAACAAATGGCAAAACCACAACCGCTGCAGCTATATACTCTGCTTTACTAGACCTTGGTTATGGGTGCGGGCTTTGTGGAACAAGAGGTGCCTTTGTTAATGACAAAAGAATAGATGAAAAATCTCTTACAACAATGCCAATCCTAACAACTCTAAGTTATTTAAAAAAAGCAAGTGAAGAAAAATGTAAATTTTTTGTTATGGAAGTTAGTTCTCATGCAATATCTCAAAATCGCATAGAAGGGTTAAATTTCGCTTTAAAAGTATTTACAAATTTATCACAAGATCACCTTGATTATCACGGAAGCATGGCTGAATATGCAAGAGTAAAAAGCAGTTTTTTTGCAGATGATACACCAAAACTTATAAATAGCGACGATGAGCATATAATCTACAATCAAAAGGGAGTTTTAACATATGCTATAAAAAAACCAGCTACATTTGGTGTTGAAGCTTATTCTTTAAAAGGTGGAATAGAAGCTGTCTTAAAATATGGAAGCGAGAAATTTGAACTAAGTAGCGACTTACAAGGCGAGTTTAATATTTATAACCTATTAGCGGCACTTGGAGCTATAAAAATGCTAACAAAGCACTCTTGCAAAGAGATTTCAAAAGCTTTATTAAATTTCGCAGGTGTAGAAGGAAGGGTTCAAAAAATTTGCGATAACCCAACGGTTATAGTTGATTTTGCTCATACGCCTGATGGCATAGAAAAGGTTTTAGACGCTCTTAAAGATAATGAACTAATAGTAGTATTTGGGGCTGGTGGCAACAGAGATAAAACAAAAAGACCATTAATGGGTAAAATCGTGCAACACTATGCAAAATACAGCATAGTAACTAGCGATAATCCACGCTTTGAAGAACCGCTTGATATCATAAACGATATTTGTGCTGGTATGAATATGAGCAAAAATGCAACTTGCGAGGAAGATAGAACAAAAGCCATAAAAATGGCTATAGATATGGCAAAAAATGGTGAGTTGGTGGTAATTCTTGGAAAAGGTGATGAAAATTATCAAGAGATAAAAGGCGTAAAATATCATTATAGTGATAAAGAAGCCGTATTAAATTTAATAAAAGGATAATCTTTGAATATAGATGTAATGATAAGCAAAATTCATAGAGCTAAGGTTACAGATGCTGATTTAAACTATGTAGGATCTATCTCAATAGATGTAAATTTGATGAAAGAAGCAAATTTACTTGAATATCAAAAAGTCGATATTGTCAATATAAACAATGGCGAGAGATTTTCAACATATGTTATAAAAAGTGATAAAAAAGGCGAAATTTGCCTAAATGGTGCAGCTGCAAGAAAAGTTTGCAAGGATGATTTGGTTATAATTATAGCTTATGGAAGCATGGATTACAACGAAGCAAAAACATTTAAACCAAAAATAGTGCATGTAGATGAAAATAACGAAATAAAGGGCTAAATATGTTTGAGGGATTTGATTTTTCAAAAATGGGTGATGTATTAAATGAAGTTCAAAAAAAGGCACAAGAATTTGAAAAAGAAAACGAAAATCTTACTTTTGGTGCAAAAAGTGGCGGTGGGTTGGTAAATATTAGTGCGAATGGAAAAGGCGAAATCATAGACTTAAGTATAGATGATAGTTTGCTTGAAGATAAAGAAAGTATGCAAATTTTGATAATATCTGCAATAAACGATGTTATGAAAATGGTAGAAGACAACAAAAAACAGCTTGCAAGCAAAATGCTTGGGGGATTAGGCGGATTTGGAGGATAAATGAAAAAGCTTTTATTGTTAATTGTGTGTATTAGCTTATCATTTGGAGAGGCTAGGCCTACTCAAGATGATTTTAATGTTTGCTATGAAAAACTAAAAGATTCTGGTGTGTATATAGATGGGATGTTTGGACTTGTTATCAAACCAAATCTAATTGCAGTTCCTAGAACTGGCGAAAAAGCTCCAAAAGAGTATCTTAAATTTGATCCTTATTTGCAACTTTATCTAGTTTCTAGCGATACAGCCCTTGCTCCTGTTAAACTTGGTAATGAAAGAGAGCTAGATAAAAGTAATTGGGTTGGAATTTTAGAGCATAATAACACTCAAATGGGGCATATAAAAGAGCTTGGTGAAAATCTCGGAATTCTTGATACTCTTAGCTTTGAAGCAAATAAAACTGGAATTTTATCGGCTCCTTGTTGCGGTGTAATGGGAATTAGCGTTGGTAAAGATAAATTTATAGGTTCAAGATATTTAGAACATTTCGTTAAATCAAGTGAAGTATTTTATGGGGACATAGGCGTTAAATTTGATAAAACAAAAGATGATAAATTTATAGTAAGTGAAGTAAATCCATTTGGTAAAGGTAAAATGCTATTAAAAGATGATGAGATTTTAAGCATAAATGATATAAAGCCAAAATCACTTAGAGAATTAAATGAAATCATCCTTTTTTCAGATAAAGATTCAATCATAAAAGTAGAAGTTTTAAGAGATGGCGAGAAAATAAAATTTGATATAAAAATTTCAGCTCAAAACGAAGAAAACAACAAAGAAGATACCAACCAAACTCTTATTTCTATGTTTGATTTAAATTTAGAAAAACAGCAAGATAAACAGCCGCCTAAAAAAACAGTAACACCAAAACCAAAAAATGTTGGTTTAGAGTTTTTAAATAAATACGGATTAATTCTAAATAGTAATCTTACAATAAGATCTGTTAGAGCTGATTCTATGGCACAAAAAGATGGATTTAAGCGTGGCGATAAAATAGTTCAAATAGACAGGCAAAATTTTAAAAACTTATCAGCTGTAAATGATTTTATAGCAAAAGCAGATAGAAATATGTATTATTTCTTAGTTTCTAGAAATGATTTTTATTTCTTTATAAGGGTAAAAAGATGAGTGTATTAGATAAATTTATTAAACACCTAGATAACAATCTACCCCACACAGATAGCTTTCATCCCCATTTTGATGAATCATTAAAAATTATGTTAAAAGCCGGCGGAAAACATTTTAGAGCTCAGCTTTTACTTGGCATGGTTAAAGCTTATAAACCAGAACTTTTAGATAATGCTATGGATATAGCTTTGGGTCTTGAAATGATTCACACTTATTCACTAATACATGATGATTTGCCAGCTATGGATAATGCACCTTTTAGAAGGGGAGTTCCAACTCTTCATACAACATATGATGAAACTACGGCTATTTTAGCAGGAGATGCATTAAACACTCATGCTTTTTTTGTATTATCAAATGCAAATTTAGATGATAAAACAAAAATTTTGTGCATACAGAGTTTATCGAAAAATGCAGGAATTTATGGTATGGTTTTAGGTCAAGCTATAGATTGTTGTTTTGAAAACAAACATTTAGACATAGATGAGCTTAAATTTCTTCATAAACATAAAACAGGTGCATTGATAGCATCGTCGCTTGAAATGGGTGCTATCATAAGTGGGCAAAGCAACACAAAAGAAATTTATGACATAGGACTAAAATTAGGACTTGCTTTTCAAATCCAAGATGATATAATAGACGCAACATCATCGAGCAATGAAGCTGGAAAACCTACAAACAACGATACTAATAAAAACTCATTTACAAATTTACTTGGATTAAATGGTGCAATAGAAGCTAAAAACTCACTCATAGATGAAATTTATACTCAAATTTCTAAATTTGATGATAAATTTCAAAATATGATAAAAAATTTAATAAATAAATATATAAAAGGATAATAAATGTATCAAAAAATGGCTGATACTATAAGATTTTTAAGTGCTGATATGGTTCAAAAAGCAAACTCTGGACATCCTGGTGCACCTATGGGGCTTGCGGATATTATGGTTGTTTTAGCAAAACATTTAAAGCACAACCCTAAAAATCCAAAATGGTTAAACCGCGATAGATTAGTTTTTTCAGGCGGACATGCAAGTGCGTTAGTTTATAGTTTTTTATATCTGAGTGGATATGATTTAGATATGGATGATCTTAAAAACTTCCGCCAACTTAACTCAAAAACCCCAGGACACCCTGAAATAGAAACTAATGGAGTTGAAATTTCAACAGGACCTTTAGGGCAAGGTGTCGCAAATGCTGTTGGTTTTGCAATGGCGGCAAAATATGCAGCAAATTTACTAAATGATGAAAACAAAAAAATCATAGATCACAAGATTTATTGTTTGTGCGGCGATGGAGACTTGCAAGAAGGGATTAGTTATGAAGCATGTGCGTTAGCTGGTAGATACTGCTTAGATAATCTTGTTATTATCTATGACTCAAATTGTATAACAATCGAAGGTTCAACTAGTATTTCTTGGAATGAGGATGTAAAAGCTCGTTTTGAAGCACAAGGATTTGAGGTTGCAAGGATAAATGGACATAATTACGATGAGATAGAATTTGCTATAAATGAAGCAAAAAATAAAGAAAAACCATATCTAATCATCGCAAATACAACTATTGCTAAAGGTGCTGCAGATTTAGAAGGTTCGCACAAATCTCACGGCTCACCGCTAGGCGAAGAGCTTATAAAAAAAGCAAAAAAACTCGCAGGATTTAATCCTGACGAGAAATTTTTTGTAAGTGATGATGTGCTAATAAGATTTAGAAGTGCTGTTGAAAAGGGTGATTTGGCACAATCTTTATGGGATAAAGAGGTATCAACTCTAAGCGAAGATAAGAAAAAATTATTAAACGAGCTAAAAAATCCTGATTTTTCTAAAATAACTTATCCTGATTTTAAAAACAAAAAAATTGCAACCCGCGATAGCAACGGAGAGATAATAAACGCTATTGCCGCAGCACTTCCTGGATTTTTAGGCGGAAGTGCTGATTTAGCACCATCAAATAAAACTGAGCTTAAAGAAATGAGCGATTTTCCACACGGCAAAAATTTACATTTTGGCATAAGAGAACACGCAATGGCGGCTATAAATAATGCCTTTGCAAGATATGGTCTATTTTTGCCTTTTTCGGCTACATTTTTCATTTTTAGCGATTATCTTAAAAACTCGGCTAGAATGGCTGCTTTAATGGGTTTAAAACACTTTTTTATATTTACTCACGACAGCATTGGTGTGGGAGAAGATGGACCAACTCATCAACCAATAGAACAACTCTCTATGCTAAGAGCTATGCCAAATTTCTATGTTTTTAGACCGGCTGATGGAGTAGAAAATGTAAAATCTTGGCAAAAAGCACTTAACTTAAACTCGCCTAGTGCTTTTGTATGTTCTCGCCAAGGGTTAGAATACATAGGAGAGCCTATTTTTGGAGATGTAAAAAATGGTGCTTATTTGCTTAAAAAATCAAACAAACCAAAGCTAACACTTGTTGCAAGCGGAAGTGAAGTTAGTTTATGTTTAAAGGCTAGTGAGCTTTTAGAGAGTGAAAATATAAGCGTAAATGTGGTTAGTGCACCTTGTTTTGATTTACTTTGCGAACAAGAACAAAGCTATATAAAAGAAATTTTTGATGAAAATAGTTTTATTTTAGCCGTTGAAGCTGCAAATTCAAACGAATGGTATAAATTTGCAGATGAAGTTTTTGGTATGAGAAGTTTTGGAAAAAGTGCAAAAGCTGAGGATTTATTTGAACATTTTGGATTTACTCCTAAAAATATAGTAGATATTGCAAAAAATTTAATTAAATAAATTATATTCTTTATAGCTAGCAAAAAGCATTAAATTTTGCTTTTGCTAGCTAATTTTATATAAATTTGTGTTCTACTAACTCTAGTTCAATTGTATTGAATCCAAGTTATTTTAGAATAAAATAGTGTAAAAAGGTAAATATTATAGATTGTTTTATCAATTTTCATACTATTTTAGATTATAAATCCTATTTTAATGTTATAATACGAGAAAAATTCAAATTAGGTTGCTATTTTATATAATGTATGCTTAGATATTTTTTTAATTGGAGTTTCAAAAGACAAACTTGAACTTTGGCAAAGCATAAAACCAATGGCTCGTTTTAAACATAAATTTTATAAAATAAATAGCGTAGAAGAAGTTCCAAAGCCAAATTTGGACGAACATCAGTATTTTTTCATAGTAGATGAAAGTAGCACCTTATCCATCAAAGCATTAAAAGAACACGCAGGAAAATATGGAATTATTGTCTTTTATGGCAAAAATACTAAAAATTTACCACAAGATGATATAAAAAATTTTGATGATATTTGGATTAGTATTTCAAGCGAACTAGATAAATTTTACTTTGAACGTATGTTAAAAATAATTGCAGATCAAAAAGATGCATGGTTGCAAAAAAACTGGCTAGAATCCGCTATAAATTCTTTACCTGATATGATTTGGTTTAAAGATATGCAAGGGCTTCATATTAATGTAAATAATTCATTTTGTCAAGCCGTAAATAAAACTAAAGACGACATTCGCGGCAGAGATCATTACTACATTTGGGACATTCCAAAAGAAATTTATGAAAATAGTGATTATGTTTGTGTTGAGACAGAAGATAGCGTTATAGCAGCTAGAAAAACCGTGCTTTTTGATGAAGAGGTTATGAAAACTGATGGAAACCTTATTAAATTAAAAACATATAAAACACCTATATTTGATGGAGATACAATTATAGGAACAGTTGGAATCGCTCGCGATGTAACACAAGAGTATGAATACTTGGAAAAAATTAAATATTTAGCAATTCACGATCAACTAACTGGACTTGCCAATCGTAACCAGCTAGATATATTTTTATCAAAACTTAAAACTTCTAAAATGAGTATAGTTTGTATGGATCTTGATAATTTTAAAGGGATTAACGATTCTTATGGACATCAGACTGGCGATAAAGTTTTAGTGGTTTTTTCAAATTTAATCAAAGAAGTTTTTAATGATGCATTAAATGTTAGAACTGGCGCAGATGAATTTATTATATCAATATTTACAGATAGTTCAAATATTAAAAATATTTTAAATAGAGTACAAATTTTGATTGATAAATTTTCAGATATTTGTAAAAAAGACTTTAGATTTCAACGGCTTTCTGTTAGTGCTGGAATTGCAGATGGAAAATTTGGGCACGGTTCTTTTGATATATTATTTAAACATGCAGATAATGCACTTTACAAAGCTAAGCGTAAAAAAAAAGGGGGGGGGGTGTTATCATAACGACAAAACCAAACACTAAATAATGAGTTTTTAAAGTTTTCGTTTTAAAATCTACACCGGAAACATTTATATTAATAAATTTGATTTAGTTATATTATTTTTTATCTTTATGTTAAAATGCCTTATCCAGCATTGCGAAAATTCGGTTAATTTACAAATTTCATAGGTCTTTTTAATATTATTTGTTTTGATAAATATTCCCAAATTTAGAAAATAACACTACTAACACACTAATAACAAAACAGGAAATTTGTTATTAGTTTGCAACAAATTTTGCGATAACAATGCCTTATTTGCATAATCTCATTAAAAATTTATATATCGTTATTATAAATAATTACCATTGATTTATTGGCTTTTAACACAAAAATTTAATAATTCATAAAATAATGTTTGTTAAAATTAAAACTAACATTTAAAATAATAACACTAACTTACAAAACATAAACCTAAAGCATTAGCTAGATTATAAAAATTTTAATTTAAGATTAAATTTGCTAAAATGTCCCACTTATAGGGCAGATGTCCGAGTGGTTGAAGGAGCACGCCTGGAACGCGTGTGTGGGGAAACCCACCGAGAGTTCGAATCTCTCTCTGCCTGCCACAAAATGATTAATAAATCTAGCTTAATACCAAATAAAAAAGTTTAAATTTCGATTTTATATATTGAAAATATTTCATAATTTAAAAAATTTAATGGCACATTTATACTTCTATCTATAAGCTCACTTCAACAAAGATACTTAGATATAAAAAATTAATTTAAGCTTAAGTTAATAAGTGAGAGGTATAATTATTTTATTTTGACGAAAAGGAGATAATTTGAGAGTAGATAGACGAAATTTCTTAAAAATTAGCGGACTTACCGGCGCTTATGTTATGAGTGCATCAGCAAATGAGTTAAATCCGCTAAAAAGCGATAAAGAAAAAACCTTTATTGGTGGCTGTCCGGTAAATTGTGGTAGTAAATGTATGCTAAAAGCTCATGTAAAAGATGGTATCATCACTCATATGACTACAGACGATGATGGTGATGATACTTACGAAAATCGTCAAATACGAGCCTGTGTTAGAGGACGCTCTACAAGATATAGATACTATAACCCAAATAGACTTCTTTATCCATTAAAAAGAGTTGGAAAAAGAGGAGAGGGTAAATTTGAAAGAATTAGTTGGGATGAGGCTATCAATACAATAGCTTCTAAAATGAAAGAAGTAAAAGAAAAGTATGGAAATGAAGCATTTTATATACTTTATCACACAGGCACTATTGGTTCAACTATGGCAGGTTGGTTGGATGGTTGTTATCATAGATTGCTCAGTCTTTTTGGCGGTTATCTAAATTATCACAATAGCTACTCGACTGCTCAAATAGCTAATGGTTTAGCCTGTTTTTATGGCAAAAATATTGGCTCAGATATAGAAAATTTAGCTCATGCAAAACTTGCTGTCTTATTTGGTTCAAATCATGCAGAAACTAGGATGGGTGGCTCATCAATTGGATATTCTTTGCAACAAATGAGAGAAAAAAATAGCACAAGAATTATTTGTATAGATCCACAATATAACGACACTATGATAGGAAATGGCGATGAGTGGATCCCAATAGCTCCGGGAACCGATGCTGCTTTAATAGCAGGTATGGCTTATGTTGTGATAAAAGAAAATTTATATGATAAAGAGTTTTTAGACAAATATTGTGTAGGTTTTAGTAAAGAAACTTTGCCAGAAGATGCCTCGGAAAATAGCTCTTATATGGATTATATTTTAGGAACAGGCTATGATAAAACTCCAAAAACACCGGAGTGGGCTGAAAGTATTACAAGAATACCAGCTTCAAGAATTATAAAACTTGCAAGAGAGATAGCCTCTGCAAAGCCATGTTTTATAGAGCAAGGTTGGGGACCACAACGTCACCAAAACGGCGAACAAACAAGTAGAGCTATCGCAACACTAGCCTGTATGACAGGAAATGTCGGTATTTTAGGCGGAAATACAGGTGGTAGAGGCGGAAGCAGTTGGAATTTTGATACAACTCCTATGCCTTTTGATAATCCAGTTAAAACTTCTATTCCATGCTTTTTATGGTATGAGGGAGTTAGACTAGGTGAAAAGATGAACGCCCTAGAGCATGGCATAAGAAACGCAGAGAGCTTGAAAGCTCCTATTAAAATAATCTTTAATTTAGGTGGAAATTGCCTGACCAATCAACATGCTGATATTCAAACAACTGGCAAAATTTTAGAAGATGAAAGCTTGTGTGAGTTGATTGTAGATGTAAATATTACAAGAACCCACTCAAATTCATATGCAGATATAATTTTGCCTAGTGCTTTGTCTTTTGAATACAATGATATTGTAAGAGTTACAATGGGCGATTGTAGCACGAGACCGTATGCAATATTTGCTCAAAAAGCCATAGAGCCACTTGGTGAAACCAAAACACCATATGAAATTTGCACTCTTTTAGCAAATAAGCTTGGTGGTCGTGAATTTGAAGCACAATTTACAGAAAAGAGAACTTGGGACGAATGGCTTGAATGGTTATGGAATGACACAACAAAAAAATATAGCTTTTTACCATCTTATAATGAAATAAAGACCAAAGGTTTTTGGAAAATTAATAAGCCTGTAAAACCAAGAATAGCTCTTGAAAATTTTATCAATGACCCCAAATCAAACCCACTAAACACTCCAACAGGAAAGATTGAAATTTATTCAACAAAGTTGGCCGAGATGAAAAAAACTTGGAAGCTTTTACCGGGTCAGCAAATAGAGCCTGTTCCAGTATTTGAAGATGTGCTAATGGGACCAAGAGATCCGATGAGAGAAAAATATCCGATTCAGTTTTATGGATATCATTACAAAGGAAGAACACATTCAAGTTTTTGGGATAGTCCTGCTATTAGAGAGTTAAATCCGCAAGAAATTTTAATTAGCAAATTTGATGCTAAAAGTAGAGATATTAAAACAGGCGATAAGGTTATAGTGGAAAATCACATAGGAAAAATAAGTGGAATCGCAAAGGTAACTTCAAGAGTAATACCAGGTGCTGCTTTAACATATCAAGGCTCATGGGCTAAATTTGAAAATGGTATTGATGTAGGCGGATGTATAAATACGCTAACATCAGATCAACCAACAGCGATAGCTAAGGGAAATGGCGTTCATTCTGTTTTAGTAGAGATAAGAAAGGCTTAATAAATGAGTAAATTAAATAAAGATGATCAATTTGGGTTTATGATGGATCAAAGCAGGTGCGTAGGTTGTAGAACCTGTCAAATGGCTTGCAAAGATTACAAAGATAGACCAGTGGGAGTAAATTTTAGAAGAGTTTATGAGTATGAAGGTGGTGGATATAGTATAAATGAAGAAGGCACTATCATCTCAAATGATGTTTTTGCTTACTACACATCTATAAGCTGTAATCACTGCACAGATCCAGCCTGCTTAAAAGCTTGTCCGACTGGTGCTATGATGAAGACAAGATATGGCATTGTTATGGTAAATGATAAAAGATGTGTTGGATGTAAAGCATGTGCTATGGCTTGTCCATATGGTGCTCCTCAATTTAACAATATAGAAAAACATATGAATAAATGTGATGGCTGTATAGATAGACTAGATGAAGGACTTGATCCAATCTGTGTTGCCTCGTGTCCATTTAGAGCACTAGATTATGGGAATATAGCTGACTTAAGAGTAAAGCATGGCACATTAGCAAGCGTTGCACCTTTAATAGAAGAGAGTGCAACACTACCAAATTTAGTTGTTATAGCTGAAAAAAACACTAGAAAAAGTGGCGATAAAGGTGGGAAAATGCATTTACCACATCACTATCAAGGAGTAAAAGATGATATTGTTTGAGATTATAGCTGCTGAAATTCCGCTTCTGTTTTTTACAGTATTTGCACAAGCTGTTATAGGACTAGTTTTTGTTTATACTCCTGCTTATTATAAAGGAATTAGAACAAATCTTAAAAAATTTGGCATATTTACTGCTATTGCTATGGCTTTAGCTATATTTCCATCACTATTTCACTTAGGAGATATAACTCACTCACTAAATTTCTTAAGAAGAATGGGAGTGTTTTATGCAAACGGAGAGTGGCATATAGGCTGGATGAATAATGAAGTTGCTTTTGCAGGATTAGTTTTACTTTTTGGAGGACTTCTTTGGCTTAAAGGCAATAAGATATTTTTATATCTAGCTTTAATAAGTGGAATTTTATGTATATTTTTTATGGCAGGAGCTTATGGAAGTATGCAACGCACCGTTACAACTTGGAGATTTGATGTAACACTGATCAACTTCTATGCTTGTATGTTTTTCTTAGGCGGACTAATGTATCACACATTTTTTGCAAAAGAAGAGCACGAAGAAAAGATGGCATTTTTAGTTGGGCTATTTGGCGGCGGTATGCTTTTAGTTGCAATAGTATTTCAAACCTTGCATCTAGGAAATGTTCAAGTAGCAGGTGTTATAAATCCATTTGATTTGCTTCAAGGAAACTACTCTAAGTTTATCTTCTTAGGTGCCATGCTTGTAGGACTTGCTATGACAATTTGGTATTTTAATATCTATCTTAGAAATAAAAGTAAAATCATAGCAGGATTAGCTTTAATTATAGGAACACTTGGAATCTTGGCAATTAGAGCTGTATTTTATGGACTTGTAAATACTCATGTTATGTTATAGTTTTTGTGCAGGATTTTTCGCAAAAATCTTTTATAGTGCAAATGAAAGGCTTTTTAATAAAATAAAAAGCCCGGATTTGCCTAAAAATTATTTTTATGAAAGAGATAGTGAATCATTTAGAAAAGGAGTTGAGTTATTAAGTAAATTTGATGACTTAAAGATATAAATGCTGATTTCACAAGACTTTTTATAGCTGATTTAGATGGAATAAAAGCCCCGCCTTTTGCTTCATTTTACTACTCAACAGATGTGCCACAAGTTTATACTCAAAATTCAGTAGAAATAGCTCAAATTTATAAAGACAACAAATTTAACTCTTATTTTGCAGAGCTTCCAGCTGATAGTGTTTCAAATGAACTTTTATTTTTGGAATTTGCTTTTAAAATCATAAAATTTGTATTACAAAAGAATTTTTAGAAGATGAAATCCTACCCTACGCTTTTAAATTTAGCAAAAAATCCAAGATAGTGCTAACACAACTTACTACAGGCATTTGGATATTTATTTGAAGATTATATGAATTTGTTAAAAGATGAGTTATGCTTAAAAATTAAAAAAAGATATGTAAATTTGGCTTAAAATTGAAGAACACATAAAAACACATTATACAACAACTCAAAAGAATTAGAAACTCTCTTTATGTTACGAGAACTTATCTAACCCTACTTTAATGGTGTTAAATTATTAAATTTCAGTTTAATTTGTATAATGAAAAATAAGCAATATTGCCAAATATATAAGAGATATTTTACATAAGATTGAGAAAATTTAAAATAAATTTATAGAGTTTACTGATTTAAAAGTTTATAAGTTCAAAGAAAAAACCAAAAATTTCAAAATATTTTTTGTTGATTATTTGAAATTTTAGTGTTATATTTTAAAAATATAAAATTTGATTGTGGATATGAATATATCCGCAAGGTAAAATTTTTCTAAAAAGATTATTTTTTAATAAAGTGGATAAAGTTTATACTTCCATAATCTTTGTCAAATCTATTTACACTTATTTAGTTTGGAATATGATTTAACAAATCTCTTATAATTTTGCCTAATTAAATTTTAAAGCCATATACTATTTTAAAAAGCATAAATATAATTAAAATTTCACCATATTTTTGTATTTTTTGCATCGTCAAGGTAACCATAAAGACTTTCTTGATAATTTGTTATTTCAGCCATCATAGTAAGCAGCTTCTTATCATCATTCATAAAATCGCTAAAAAAATAAGATGGAAGATCATCATTTAAGCTTTTTAACATATCAAATCTACTTTTTATAGATAACAAATCATTATTTACAAACTCATCATCAAAATCATGCTTTTGCAAATAAGTTTTTAAATTTAAAATCATTACATCGATACGCTCAAACTCACATAAAATATCATCAAATATTTTACTTTTTGTAGATTTTATAGAATTTTTATAATCTTTTAAATTTAATAACAACAAACTTTGATTGTTAGTGAAGTTATCCAAATTTTTATTTACAATCGTATCTAGGAGATTTGAAAAATTTATTAATACTTTGTCTATTATGGGTTTTATTTCGTCTTTTAATCTATGTCTCCAAAATATACTTGATATTATGATAGAGATTAAAAACCCAACAGCCATATCTTCAAATCTAAGCAACATAAGTCCCTCATAGTCTCCACTAACAAGAGCAAAATACATTGTTAGTAAAATTATAAAACTAATCATCCAGAAAAAGAAGCTAAAAGGTTTGATATAAAATACCAAAAACAGCATAATAAAACCAATAACATAAAACATCAAACTAACACCAAACAACAAAAGCAAACCAACACCGATAACCATTCCTATAATAGTAGCAATAATTGTATCTTTTGTAGCGTTTTTAATATCATCAACACTAAATCTCATAACAGTCATAACTCCAAGTGCTATCCAAAATCCATGATCTACATTAAAATACAAAGCGATAAATACACCCAAAGAGACAGCAAAGGCAAATTTTAGCGAATATCTAAAAGTTAAATTTGTAAAATCAAATGATTTTTTTATTTGTGATAAAATGCTATTTTTTTGCTTTATTTCTAGGCTAATTTTTCTTTCTCCGCCCAATATAAAAAGATTAAATGTGTGATATAAAATTTCCAAAGATGGTATAACTTCTTTATTTTCCTCTTTTAGTTTAAGAAATACGTCGTTTTTTAATTTAACATCTTTGTCCAAAAAAAGTAGCTTTAAATTTTTTAAATTTAAAGAAATTTCATCTTGCAATTCATGTATAATCTTATCATCTTTTATCTGTTTGTAACTCGCTCTAATGATGCTTAAAAGATGTAAAATTTCTTCACATTTATACAGATAAAACAAAGCTCTTGAATGATTTTTTATTAAGTTTTGATCTTTAAACTGAATACTTTTTAAAGAAAATAGTTCTTTTAATTTACTTATGTGAAGTAGGCTTTTTTGCTGAACTTTACCAAATTTGTTATCAAATAAATTTACATTTAAATTTATCAAATCATCTAAAATCACACTAAATGCTTTTTTTGTAAATTTTCCATGTGATGTAAAACTGACAACTCTTAAAAATGTTGATATCAAGCCACCTATCAAAAATCCCATCATAACGGCAGTTTTATCGCTTCCGTATTTTATAGCAATAAGCAAGAAAAATCCGCCAAAAGTTGTCTGGATTAGAGCTAGACTTAAATTTTTATTAAAACAAGAACAAAAAGATATGAAAAAGAGCCAAAAAAATGTTGGGATAAAAAGATACAAACCAAGATTTCTAAAATTATCCATAAAATATACAAAAGCTATAGAAGTTGCTATATAAGAAAAAAAAGCAAAAATTTCATCTTTTGTACTTCCTCTTATATTTATAAGGAAAAATATCCCCACAGACGCGGCACTTGCCCATATAAGCCCACTAAATCCATAAAAAATATTTGCTACAAAAGCACTCAAAAGCACTGCAATAACAGCTTTTATAGCATAAAAAAAACTAAAATTTGCAGGATCATTTTGTTTGATAATATTAAAAAATCTTGTCATAAAATTTACTCCAAAATCCGTATTATATCTTAAATTCTTTTATTAGGCATACTTTGGTATTATAACAAAATGAGTAAAAAATTTAAAAATCCTTTTATATCTTTAAAATACAAAAATTTCAGATACTATTGGTTTGGTATGAATATATCATTGATAGGTTCTTGGATGCAAAGCATTGCTCAACCTTGGTTAGCACTAACAGTAACAAATGATCCATTTTTAGTTAGTATTGTTGCAGTTGCTCAATTTTTACCAACACTAATTTTATCGCTATTTTCCGGTGTTTTAGTTGATAAAGTTAATACAAAATATATACTTTTTATTTCACAAATTGGACTAATGTTAGTTGCAATAGGTTTTAGTATTATGACGATTTTAGATCAAGCGTTATATATAAATATACTTATGTTAGCTACTGCTAATGGTATTTTCTCTTGCATTGACGCACCAGCTAGACACTCATTTGTTTATGAGTTAGTAGATGACGATGATTATATACAAAATGCAGTTGCATTAAACTCAATGGCTTTTAATGTAGCAAGAATTTTAGGACCGGGACTTGCTGGTATGGTTATGATGAGTTTTGGAGTAAAATACTGCTTTATATTTAATGCTATAAGTTTTGCAGCCATCATAGTAAGTTTATTTTTTATAAAACCAAATCGCAAAATTTCAAAACAGGAAAATAAAGGTAATGTATTATTGTCTATTAAAGATGGTTTTAATTATGTAAAAAATCAAAAAATAATATCTCATAATCTTTTCATAACTTTAATTATAACTATGTTTATACCGCATTATAATATAACCATATCAGCACTTTGTAAATTTATACTTGGTGGAGGGGAACAAACTTTTGGATATTTGATGTCTTTTCTTGGTATAGGCTCATTTTTCGGAGCATTTTTTATAGCAATGTATGGAAAACTTAATTTAAGACTTATAAATACAATACCTTTTATAACATCTTTTAGTTTATTTTGCATAGGGATATGGCAAAATTTTTGGGTGGTTGCACTATTTTTATCACTAACGGGATTTTGTTTTGTTATAACAGCAGCTAGCATAAACTCAACAATACAACTTAATACTAAAAATGAATTTAGAGGAAGAGTTATGAGTATTTATAGTCTGTTTTTTCAAGGAAGTGTTCCATTTGGGGCTATCTTTTCAGGATATTTCACTAACAAATTTGGAGCAAATATTGGGCTGTTTGTTTGCGCTATATCGGCTATTGTTTGTTTGTTAGTTTTAATGTTTTATAGCAAATATGATAAAAATAAACCTATACTAAAATCCATCTTCTTTAAATAAATTTTGTTTAAGCCAAAGACCTATTTTATTTTTCTGTTTTGATTGTTTCTTTGCAGTATTTATGGTTTGCTTTTTTTTGCTATAAATTTTAGTCGCACCATCAAAAACTGAAGTATAGAAACTATCTCCTTTTGCAATTTTTTCTTTAATCCCTGATTTTGTATCTACAAATATATCTATATCTATGCCATATTTATTTTGAAATTTTTTAAGATCATTTCTTAAATTTACAAAATCTTTATGAAATTCTTCTTTTAAATTTTTCTTTACTACAAAAAGATCTACATCACTGCTTGGTTTTGGATTACCTTTTGCATAACTTCCAAAAAGCCAAATTTCTTTTGGCTTTATAGCTAATAACTCTTCTATAAGCTCTTTTTGTATATCGCTTGGCAAACTGCTATTATTTTGACTATTCATTTTGATTTACACAACAAATTTGATAAGATGTTCTTTATATTTTTGTATAAAAAAACCTACTCTAGGATTTTTTACAACATCATTGCATATAAATGTAGGAAGTGCACTCATACCTATAAATTCGTGAGCTTTATGTAAATGTAAATATACCTTATCTACGCCAATGCCGCCAAAAAATTCATCTTTATCATTAAATGCTTCCAAAGGTGCATTCCAAGTTAAACTAAACATATATTTTTTACTTTTTAGCAAACCACCTTTTCCATAGTTTTTCGCAGGATTTGCACTATTTCTACCATCATTTTTAAAAAACTGTCCATTGCTTGAAGAAAATACTTCATCAATATATTTTTTTACTATCCAAGGCTCACCCATCCACCAACCAGGCATCTGATAAATAACAAGATCTGATTTTAAATATTTCTCTACTTCATAAAAAACATCATAACCACTATCAATAATAGTTTCACTAACATTTTTTTCATTTCTGTTAGCGTTTGTTTTGCCACATTATGAAGTGTTTGGTTTAATCTTCCGCTAGAATTTCCAAAAAATTTAGCACCATTTATAAGTAAAATATTTTTCATAACCTATGCCCTTAGTTTTATACTAAAGAGATTATATAAGATATTTTTTAAAATTTTTTAAATATTTATCAACCAAATTTACCGCCAACATACTCTTGAAGTAGTTTTTCTCTAGGGTTTTTAAATATCTGCTTTGTTTCACCAAATTCAATCAAATCTCCAAGATACATAAATGCGGTATAATCGCTGATTCTCATAGCTTGTTGCATATTGTGAGTAACGATAACTATAGTGTATTTTTCTTTTAATCTATTAATAAGCTCTTCTATGGCTATAGTTGAGATAGGATCAAGAGCAGAAGTTGGCTCATCAAAAAGCAAAACTTCTGGACTAACAGCTATTGCTCTTGCGATACAAAGTCTTTGTCTTTGACCACCACTTAAACCGCCAGCATCATCATTTAGTCTATCTTTAACCTCATCCCATATATTTGCACCTTTTAAGGATTTTTCAGTAATTTCAGATAAAACCTTTTTATCTTTAATACCTTGAAGCTTTAATCCATATTCGACATTATCTTTTATACTCATAGGAAAGGCTGTTGGTTGTTGAAAAATCATACCAATTTTTATTCTAAGATCTATCAAATCTGTTTTTGAATCTAATATATTTTTATCATGAAATAAAATTTCACCTTCGTATCTATTGCCTGGATATAAATCACAAATCCTATTTATAGAGCGAAGAAGCGTTGATTTACCGCATCCACTAGGTCCGATTAATGCAGTAACTTTATTTATAGCAACTGGCATATTTATGTTTCTTAAATTTGGACTTTGAGATCCTGCATACCAAAATGAAAAATTCTTAATATTTAAAATTTTTTTGTCTTTAATTTCAGTTATAGTTGGCATAATTTCTACCTTTTCTTTTGTTTTATTAAAAATCTACACACAATGTTTATACCTAGAACAAAAACGGCTAATAAAAATGCTGTTGCCCATGCAACTGCGTTTTGATAATCATCTGGGTATTGTGTAAATTCATAAATTGTATTTGTTAGTGATGGCATTGGTTCTAATGGATTTAATACAAAAAAATCACTATGAAATGAAGTAAATAAAAGCGGAGCTGTCTCACCTGCAACTCTTGCTATAGCTAGTATTATACCGGTTACTAAGCCATTTTTAGCAGCACGAAATATAATATCTACTATAACTTTGTATTTTGGAGCACCGATAGCTATAGCAGCTTCTCTAAGAGTTTGAGGAACAAGAGTTAACATATCGTCAGTTGTTTTAAGCACAACTGGCACCATCATTATACAAAGTGCTATGGAACCGGCTAAACCACTATAACTACTCATTGGGCTTACAAGTATTGCATAAGCAAAAGCACCAATTACAATAGAAGGCGTACTCATCATAATATCGCTCATATTTCTAACGAAATTTGATTTTTTATCATTTGGACCGCCATATTCGCTTAAATATGTTCCTGCTAATAACCCGATAGGAATTCCTATAATAGAAGCTATACCTATCAAAATAATATGACCTACCAAAGCATTTCTAATTCCGCCTTCTATAGTGTCTGTTACAAACATACTAGCACTAAATCCATCTATGCCTTTTACAGCCAATGTTACTATTATCCAAAAAAGAAACAAAAGACCAACTATGGCAAAAAATATAGAAAAAGAACTTACCAAAGCATTTATAAATACTCTTTTTTTAGTAGCTTTAAGTCTTGTTTTTAAAAATTTATCTTTGCTCATTTTATAACCCTTTTTTCTCTTAAAAACACAAATTTAGCAATAGCTATTGTAATAAAACTAATAACAAAAAGTATCAACGCTAGATAAAATAAACTGCTTTCATAAATTTCATTACCCATTGCTTCGCCAAATTGTGTAGCAAGAGTAACAGGTATGCTAGTTGCTGGATCAAATATAGTATCTGGCACAACAGAAATTCCGCCAAGTAAAAATGCAACCGCCATTGTTTCTCCAAAAGCTCTTCCAAGCGCTAGTATAATAGAGCCTATAATACCAGCTTTCGAATAAGGAAAAATAACATCTTTTATAACATCAAATTGTGTCGCACCTAAGGCATAGGCTGATTCTTTTAAAATAGCAGGTGTTGCTTCCATACTATCTCTTGTAACAGATGCGATAAATGGTAAAATCATTATAGAAAGCACTATACCGCCAGTTAAAAGACCCATTCCTGTTCCTCCAAATAGTTTTTGTATCATAGGAACAAAATATAAAAATCCCCACATACCATAAACAATTGAAGGAATAGCTGCTAAAAGTTCTATATTTACACTAAAAAAGTTTCTAACTTTAAAAGGAGCAATTTGTGTTAAAAATATAGCTATGCCAATCGCGACAGGAGTTGCTAGTATCATAGCAATTATAGTTGATACAATAGAACCATAAATAGAAGCAAAACCTCCAAATTCACCTTTATTTACATCCCAAGTCGAATTTGATAAAAATCCAATACCAAATTCTTTTATAGCAGGCATTGAGTAATAAACAAGGGCTATAAAAATGGCAAGAAGCATAACAAGGACTAAAATAGAAGCTGTTTTAGTAATATTAGAAAATATTAATTCTCTAAATCCTGCATTTTTTTGAGTATCTGTCATGAGTTATTCTTTGTTTTATTAAATTTAAAAAAACCCTAAATTTAATTTAGGGTTTTGTATTTTACTATAAAGTTTTAAATATTTATTTAGGTGAAATGCCGTATTTTGTCCAATACTCATTAATCATTTTTACAGTATCTTCTGGAAGTGGTAAATAACCTAAATCTTTAGCCATTTTTTTACCTTTTTGGCTCTCAAAAGCCCAGCTGAAAAATTTAGTTACTTTTTTTGCTGATTCTTGATTGTCGCTTGGAACAAGAACAAATGTTGCAGCTGCTATTGGATATGATTTTGCACCTTTTCCATACGCTAAAACATCATAGAAGTGTTCATCTATGCTAAAGTTTGAATTTAATGCAGCTTTTGCAAAATTCTCTTCAGTTGGCTCAGCCCAATCGCCATCTCTTGTTTTTAGCGTAGCAGCATTAAGATCTTCTTTTATTTTATAAGCAAATTCTATATAGCCGATTGAATTTTTAGTTTGCTTGATTGTTTTAGCAACAAGTGGGTTTCCTTGTGCAGGAGTAACTTTCGCACCCCAGTTTATAGTCTTTTGTGCACCATAATTTTTTGCCCAATCTTCATTTGCTTTTGATATATAACTTGTAAAGTTAAATGTTGTTCCACTAGATTCACTTCTAACAACTGGAACTATATCTGCATCTGGAAGTTTAAGATCTGGATTTAATTTTGTTAAAATAGGATCATTCCATTTTGTTATTTTACCAGAAAATATGCCAGCAACAGCTTCGCCATCTAGTTTAAGAGCATGGTCTTTAACACCATCTATATTATAAGCTAAAACTATACTGCCTATAACTGTAGGGAATTGAAGTAATTTTTTCTCTTTTAACTCATCTGCTTTTAAAGCTGAATCTGTTCCACCAAAATCCCCATTTCTATCAGTGATAGCACTTACGCCTTTGCCACTTCCACCGCCACTATAAGTAACTTGATTTTTTGTATCACTATAGTAACCTTTTGCCCAATCTTTATAAACTGGAAGCGGAAAAGTTGCTCCTTGACCCATTATCTTATCAGCAGCATTTGCACTACCCACGGCAACCATTGACGCTATTACTAAACCTGTTAATTTTTTTAACATTTTTAAATTCCTTTCTAAAATATTTGTAGGTTATTTTATTATAGATTTATTACAAATTGACAACAATTTGAAAAAAATATTTTTATTTTATTTATTGTATACCTTAATTCTATACATAAAATATTTCATCTTAACAATGAACTATGATATAGCAATAATTGGTTTTGGAAAAGCTGATAAAATGGCAAATCTTGGGAAAAGGTTGTTTTGATTGAAAAAACTAAAAATTTTAAGAGTATAAAATGTTGATGTTTGTAGCAAGAGTGTTTAAAGCAATTATTATATGAACTATACCGCTAAAACACTCAAAAAGCCGTAAATTCCAAAGATTAAAACAAGGATTGATTTTGCAAATCTCTCTTTTTTGTTTCTAAAAATATACAACGCAAAAACAAAAAGCAATAAATTTAACCAAAAAACTTTAAGGTTAATATTTGAAATATTAAATTTATAAGCATAACTATCTGCTAAAAAAATTTCAAAAGGCAAAACAATCTTTTTTATCATTTTTAGTCCGTTTAATGTGCCAAATTTATACTCAAAAGTCCTTAAAACATTGTAATTTTTATCAAAATAATATACATAAACTATGTCATTTTTCTTAATACTCATGCTTTTACTCATAGGTGTTATAGAGATCTCAAGCCTATCTGTAGCTGGATCATAATGTTTGCTTGGTAAATTTATAAGACTATAATTATCATAACTTACTAAACTAACGCCGTTCTTATCAATAATAGCACCATAAAATTCACGTCTTTCATTTTCACTAATAAGCATAAAATCTACATCTTTTATTTTGGTTTTTTTGACAAATGGGGCCAAGTTTTTCATTTTTATATGAAAGAGTTCATTTTTACTATCTTTTAAAAATACTCCCTCATCAAATGGTTTTTTGGTAGTTGGGTTTGTAAAATGGGCTTGAATGGGAAACTTAAAATCCAAATTTAAAAGAGTGGTTGTAAATTCCTTGCTTAAATTTTCATCCTTTTTAAGAGTGTTTAAATTTGTAAAAATAATACCTGATTTATCACTAGTAATGGCAAATTCGTTGTATCCTAACTTTAAATATTTCGGATTTGACTCAAAAATAGTAAAGATAGGTGGATGTTTTTGGTTAAAATTTTCAGGTTTTATACTAAATTTTTGTGAATTTGCTCTTATTTTATCTGCATTTCTCCACTCATCATAAGGAAAACGGTTATTTGCGATAAGGTATGTATAAAAAGAAAATGGCAAAGAGTCTAAATACTCATCAAGGCTTAAATTTTTATCTTTGCCTTTAAAATACAACACCTCTTTTTGCTTTGATGTTTGAATTATAAAGTCATTATAAACTTCCGAATAATTTATGCTTGCACTCTCTTTTGGAGATTTTAAAAGTGCATCAATACCTCTTGGCAAAAAAATAGCCAAAATAAAAGATAGTATAACAATCTGCATGATTTTTCTCATTTTATATAACCTTTTTTATAATTTTCAAAAGCTATAGATAAAGTGCAAATCGCATAAATAAATGAAAGCAAAAGATAAAAACCACTGTTTTGATTGTAATAAAAACTTGGAATTTCGCTAATGTTTGGATTGAACTCGCTATATAAAAAAAACACAGCAAGAGTAAAAAGTGCGTTTACAATGGCTCTTTTTTTAATCGGCTCAATTATTACACTACCGCACATAAGATATAAATTTAGACCAAATAAACAGCTAAAAATCAAGTGCGAGTTTATAAGTTTTATAAGTTCATTATGAAAATATATTTTGCAAATCAGGTTAAAAACTATAAATTCTAATAAATAAACCAATATGATACAAAAAAAGCCCACAAGGACTATATGAGAGATGTTTTTTAAAATGCTATTTGGAAAGTGCAAGCTTATTCTAAGTCTTGCACTAATCCTCTCTTTTGAAAATACAAGCACCCCTATAACAAAAGCAAAGATGATGTTTAAAACATCAAGCCCAAAAAATGAAAAGTTTTTTGTATATAAAACCCCTAAATTTAAGACAACAGCATCATTTGAAATGACAAAATTTCTAAGAATAAAAGCTATGTATATTAAAAAACTTATAATTAAAGCTATAAATACATATAAAAATTCTCTAAATTTATAAAACTCTTTTTTAAACATCAATATCTCCCTGTATAACCCAAAAATGCATCTTCAAAGCTTAAATTTAACTCTTTTGCATCCTTTGAAACACCATCTAAAAAACCATAAATTTGTACTTCATTGTTAAGCTCAACAGTACTTTTTATGCCCGAAATTTCATTTAAATTTGCATTTTTTGGAAGCGAGTAGCCTTTGAAATTTGCTCTAAATTCATCGTATTTCATTATAAGAGGTGACTCATTTTTTTGTATGATAACTATATCATCAAGCAATTTATCCAAGTCATTTACAATATGGGTTGTCATCAAAACGCTTTTTTCACCATTTTTTAAATAATCGCTTAAATATTCAATAAAAAGCCGTCTATATCCCGTATCAAGCCCAAGAGAGTAATCATCAAGGATTAAAAGCTCAGGAGAGCTAGCAAAGATAAGTCCTAAAACGACTTGCGATCGCTGTCCACAAGATAATGTTGAAATTTTTTGATTCATATCAACTCCAAGTTTTTTAAAAAGGTCAAAAAAACACTCTTTTTTAAATTTTGTTTTATACTGAGTTGAGTAAATTTCATATAAATTTTTAACTTTTAGATAATCGTAAGTTATATATCCTTCATATAAAAGCCCTATCTTTGCTCTTGCTTTAGGACTTAAATTTGTGCTGTCTTCACCATAAATCAAGCATTTTCCTGAAGTCGGTGTTAAATTTCCCATCAAAATATTTATAGTTGTGCTTTTGCCGACGCCATTTTTACCTAAAAGACCTACGACTTTGCCTTTTTCTACACTGAAATTTAGATTTTCATATATCTTTTTTTTACCATAATAATGCGTTAAATTTATACACTCTATCACATTCATCTTAGTTCCTTTGAGTTAAAATTTATAGGTACATTTATTTGAGTACCGATAACTTCAATAGGAAAATCAACTTTTGCTTTATCTATTATGGCAAGAGCGTGTTTATCGAGGATATTAGCTCCACTACTGCTAGATACTTGCAAAATTTCAAAGTTATCTTTATCTTTAAGTTTAAAACTTACCACAACCCTGCCCTGAATACCCATAATTTCTGCTTTTTTAGGATATGTTTTGTATTTTAAAATAGCCTTATAAATAAGCCCAGCTATATTAGTTCCATCATTGTCTTTTTTTGTACCACTTGCCGTGTTACCACCTGCTATATTTACATTATTTGAGCTTTTAACAAGAGAGGTTTTTTCTGATTTAATACTGCTTTTTTTGCATCCATTTTTGCATTTGTGAATCTCTTTTTTTATCTCTTTTTGCATTTTTTTGTTTGTTACTTCTTTTTTGATAATAACTTGTTCTTTTATTATATCTTTGGATGACTCTATAATTTTAGAACTCTCTTGCGAATCAGATATTTCTACAACATCATCTTGTATGCTTTCAATGTTTGACATTTCATCACTTACTATATCAGAATTTGCACTAGAATCCTTATTTGTATCATTGCTAGCTATTTGAGCAAAAGATACACTAAAAGCACTTCTAGTTTCTATATTATCAGAAAAGCTAATATTAGTTTTTTCATCTTGTATTCCATAATGATATGCTGCAAAAGCCGATACATATATACAAGTCGAGATAAAAATAGAAACAAAAAGTCTTTTTTTATTATTATTCATTTTTTTACCTCTGTCATGATGATAAAATTCGAGAGTTCATGCTTTTTTAAAAGCTGAACAATATCAATAAAATATTTAAATTCCGACTTCTCATCTCCTTTAAATATTAATGGAGTCTTTTTATCAAGAGCTCCTAAATTTAGCTCAAGTGTTTCGATATCAACCAAATTGCCATCAAATTTCATAGTCCCATCAGCATAAAGTGAAATCTCAACTCTTTGTTTTGGAAACTCATCAGAACTTGTACCACTTTTTGGCAGATTCATATCCACTTTGCTATACTCAATAAAACTAGCCGCACACAAAACAATAGTGAGCAAAACCAACATAACATCAATTAATGGGACTACATTTAGCTTAAAATCATTTTCTATTTTCAAGACAATCTCTTTCAAAAATAGTTATTTTAAGCTGAGCTTTTCTAATAAAAAAACTATGAATAACAAGACTAGGAATGGCAACCACAAGTCCTAAAGCTGTCGCATAAAGTGCAGTTGAAAGACCTGTCATTATGGTCGCTGTTTCAAAATTTCCACTTCTGCCCATATCATAAAAAACAATGATAATACCAACAACTGTACCTAAAAGACCAACATAAGGTGCATTTGAACCAATAACACCGATAGTTGTTAAATTTCTACTAACATCTATTTGCAAATCTTGCAATGTTTTATATTTTTCTACTTTTATCATCAAGAAAAATAGTACTCTTTCAATACCAAGTGTTATGACAACAAAACCCATAAAACCAAGCGTTCCAAAGATTATAAAGTCAATGTGTCTGCTTAAAAATTCCAAACTCTCCTCCTAATTACCATTTATATCCGACTTCTAACCAAAATTGTCTGCCGTTGTCATAGTCTGTAACACCGTTATTGTCAATAGTTATAGCATTTTTAGTATTTAAAACATTATAAATATCTAAACTCACATAAGCTTCTTGTCTTTTTTGAGTTGGGATATCTAGTGTAAATTTAGTATCCCAAACAAAAGCTTCATCAAAATCTTTGCTTTTATAATTTGAATATTTTTTACTATTTACATAAACACTGCCATCTCTTACAACACCATCAAATCCACCTTGTAGTGTAAAGAAGTTTGTCCATGTTAAATTCGCAGATGAAAATTTTGTAAAAGTTGATGCTGTTAGCGTCCAAGGTGTGTCATTTGAGTTATTTGGAAGCTGTGAGCTATGGATGAGATTTCCATTATAAACGACTTTGCCAGCATTTTGATAAAGCTCATCATATAAATCATCATAGTCATTAAAGTTTCTATCTGTATCAGTGTAGTTAAATGAAATTTCAAAGTTATTTTTAAAGCCCAAAATATCAAATTCATTTAAGCTTCTTAGATTTAAAGTATAGATATCTGATTTGCTTCTACCTGTGTTTGTATAGAGACTGTAATTTTTAGCTAAAGTTTTACCATCTCCCTGAGGTAATCCCATGGCCTTTGCATTAGATTTTCTTATCAGATCTTTTCCTTCTCTTCTTAAGTATTTTGCACTTAGTTCAAAATTTCCAAGTTTTTGTGAAATCCCAATAGCATACTCATCATCATAAGGCACATCAAGTTCACTAAAGTTGTAGTTATTTTCTTTTGTACTATCATATTTCCAAGGATCATTTGGATTATTCCTTGTATATGTTTGCATTAAAGAACTCATATTTTCTCTTAATTTATATGCAAAGATACTTCTTCCATAGTATCTATTATATCCACCAAAGATATTTGTTCTATCATCATTAAACAGGTCTAAATTTGCTGTAATTCTAGGTGCGACATTTAAATCCCCCATATAGTCATTTTTATCAAATCTAATCCCTGGTCTTATGGTAAATCTATCTATTTTTATCTCATCTTCTAGATAAAAGCTAAAATATTTCATATCCACATCAGTTTTACCTGAGTAATAGTAGTGTTTGTCAAAATACTGTCCTGTCCAAGTTGGAAAGCTTAATGGTCTATCTGTGGTACAAAATATATCATTTGGATTACAACTAAAAGCTCCTAAATTTTTTGTACTAATTGCACGATAATATGGCTTTGCTATATCATAAGCAGCGTCTGTTTTTTCTAAGCTAAATCCAGTTATGACATTGTGTTTAGTCATACCGATATCAAACTCATTAAATTTCATATCCGCACTGTAGCTAAATTTCTCTTGTTCTTGTTCAACATCGCCACCAATTCCATCTATATAAGTTCTCATTTTAGCACTTGAATATCCCATGTGATTTTTTGTTTTATTCCAAACTAACATTTTGTTTGTGTTTGTGTTTCTTGTCATCTCATTAGTCGTGTAGCTTAAGTTTTGTTTTAAATTTCCTAAGCCAAAGTCATAATCAAACTCAATAGCTGTCGTTAAACCACCACCTTCAACTTCAGCTTTTGCGTTTTCTCCACCCATGCTATAGTAAGTTGCCTCGTAAGGTGCATAGATTATGCTTGGTCTAATAGTTAGATTATCATTTGCAAACCAAACACCTTTTAAAAAGAAATTTTCATTTTTTCTTTTTAATTTTCTTTTTTCTCCAACTTTGCTTGGATCAACATATTCTTTATGATATTTTTGTTGTAAAATTTCAGAGTATGTTTGATTATAGTTAAATATAAGCCCAAAGTTATCAGTTATATATCCCTCAAACAACACGCTTGTTTTATATTTTTTAAAGTCTGGTTGATAATCTGGAGTTGTTGCAAATTCAAAATCATCTTGATGCTCTTTTGCAATATGAAATTTTTGAAGGCTATCTGATGTATAGCGAAAGCTTACTTTTCCGTGAAATCCAGCTCTTGGATCTCTTGTTTTAGCATTTACAACACCACCTTGGAAATTTCCATACTTTGCTGAAACTGAACTATCTTGAACTTCTATATTTTCTAAAATATCAGTATCGACATTTATACCTTGAGATGGGTTTGATAAAAATGGTGTGATATTTGCAGCTCCGCCAACTGTAAGAACGCCACCAAGTGGATTTATATCGTTGTTAATGTTTACTCCATCAATCATAAAGTTATTTTGGTAAAAAGAAGCTCCGTTTATAGAGATATTTTGTGGGGTTATCTCACCTCCATTTTTAGAAGTTCTCTCGCCTCTGCTAACTCTCACATTTGGGTTTCTCTTGATTACATCAGATACTGTTCCATCGCCCTTGGTTGAGTTATTTAGATAGTTTTTATCGTAGACAACAGAACTTCCATATTTACCATGCGAAATCATTCCACTAGAACTATATAGACTTGCATCTATATTTACATCTTGTAAATTTATCTCATCTGAATAAGAAAACGCTGTTAAAGTGGTCAAGACGCAGATGATTTTTTTCATAATTTTCCCTTTATCGTTGTGTATGCAGTAAAAAAGAGCTGGGTAAGTCCTAAGGCAAAAAAATAATAAACAAAACTATAAAATTTGTTATTACTAAAAAGCATAAGATATAAAGCTAAAACCATACATCCTGCAATAAAATAGTTCTTGTGATTAAAATTTAAAAAACCAAATGTAATGGTCAAAATTCCTAAAACAAAACTCACTTTTTACCTTTTAAAAATTTTTTTCCTAAATATCCAAAAAGAGTTACTAAAACAAAGCAAAACAAAGTTACTTTTAAAGAGCTAAAATTTGCGTAACTTCCAGCCTTTAAAGCCATAATCGCACTTACTAAAAATAAAAATGAAGTTATAAAAGATAAGATGGTATAAGCGTATCTTTTAACTAAAATAGCCGAGAGTAAAGTCGATATAATAAGAGCTATAAAAAACGCATTTACTTCTAAATTGTGTCTTAGTGGAGTGTTAAATTTAATAAGCTGATTACTTAGCAGATACATCCCAAAGCCTGTAAATAAACCTATAAAAATAGAGCCGTTTAAAAACCTACCAAGATAAAATGTTAATGTAGAATTTGAGTTTTTTTGCCAAAGCAAAGCCCCGCCAAAGCACATGAAAAGTCCCAAAATTCCAAAAACAAAAAATATAAATTTAACCATCTCATCACTGAAATTTCCTGTGTGAAAAATTTTCATAAACTGATATATTTTTTGCTCAGTATTTAGCTCTCTTTGACTCATCATATCTACTAGTTTTCCAGTTTTTATGTTGTAAAGCTCGGCACTAAACGAAAGTCCATTTTCGCTAAAAGGGTTTTTGGTATCAAAATTTAGTTGGATATAAGCCGTATCAACTGCATCTTTTTGGATTAAAATATTTTTTAGCTCTCTACCATTTAATTTTTTATCGATTATATTTTTTATATCACTTAAAGTTGGAATATATGAGCTTTGATTTTGCTTTACAACAATTTCAGAAACAGTCTCAGTAGCATTTTGTTCTTTATTTTGCTTGACCTTTCGTCTAGCTTCTCTTTTTGCTTTTACTTTTTCATAAAAGTCTTGCTGCATAGCCGCTTGATTTTTCGATGAAATATCTTGATAAATCTCTTTTAGCATAAACTTTTCTACTAAATAAAGTCCCGAGACAGAAAGCATAAAGAAAATCGCAAATCCACTTACGCTAGTTACAATATGAGTATCTCTTAAAATAGTGTTTTTACGATATTTAAAAAAATCTTTAAATATCCTTTTATGTATTATAACACCAGTTACAATAGTCAGTATCAATAAAAGTGTAGCATAGCCAACTATTTCTCTGCCTTTACTAGCAGGTATATACCAAAGGTTAAAATGAAGTTTACCTATAAAATTTCCACCATAAGTGCTTCTCGCCTTTACTCTCTCGCCACTTTCTGGATCTATGTTTATACGGGGTTTGTTTTTCTTTTTTTGATGAGCTTTTTTATCATTTTTATATGAGACACCCACAAAAGGAGATGCTTCAGAAGGAAGAGTTATCTCCCATATATCGGCATTTGCGTGATACTTCCTAAGATAATCAATCCCACTTTTTAAAGCATTTGGCGATTTATAATTGAGCCTATAATTTTCAGGTTGCATAAAAAGCGTAATTTCATCTTTGTAATAACCAAGAGTTCCACTAAAAAATAGAAAAAAACCAAAATAAGCCAACAATATGCCAATATATTTATGAGACAGTTTTAACATACTCATAATATAATCGTCCATCCAAGCAATATTATGCAAAATATAATGATATATTTGGCATCTAAAATATAACTAAGCATTGCCCAAAATGTAAAAAATCCCATTAAAAAGAAATTTGCAAATACTATTTTGTTTTGATTTGATAAATTTAAAATTTCAGGTAGCTTTATAGCAAATTTATAAGATAAAAAATATCCAACAAAAACAGCAATAAAAGTTCGAAATATAAATTTGAAAAATTTAGTTTTATTTAAACTCAAAAACCACCTTTTATATTATGATAATTAATTTCAAAATTATATAAGATATTTAATAAATTTTTTCTTAAAAGTAAATGATCTTATAGAATAGTTAAATTATTACATAATGAATTTTTAATCTTAATAATAGTTTGGTTATGTTTATATATGTAGAAAATAGCTATTACTTAATTTATTTTAAATCTATATACTAGATTATTGTGTCTTATTTTGATAGCGGAAATTCCGATATTTATGCTGCTGGAGATGTAAAAGCAGGGAGCTTTTACATATATTCCTCTTGATGATTTTATGATAGTTTTTTTACACCTTTTTTGGAGATAAATCTCGAAACATAATAATCATCTAGTACATGCAAATATTTTATTTACAGATACTTCATTAATTAGCAAAAATAGGATTAAGCGCAAATAGATATATAATGATAAAAATTTAAAAGTATTAAATTCCACTTATTAACATATCAAATACTAAAATTTTAGGAGCAGTCTTTCATAGCGTAGATGTTAATGAAATAACCTTAGTTGTGCAATTAAATGGTAGTTTTTAAAAACCAAATTTTCATATCATAGTATTAAACGATTGTTTGCTAATGTTTAATTAATTGAAGGTTTTATATCTACTACCAAAAGTTGAGGAGTTATAACGCCTCTAAATTTATTTTTTGATATAGAAAATATAATATCAATGTATTCACCAACTTTAGGACAAAATGTGTAGTTATAAAACAAAACTTCGTAGCTTTTGTTATCCATTTGAATTATAATTTTTAAGTGATTTTTTACTTTACCTATCTTTTTGATATTTTTTACAAAAGCATTATTTATCCTAAAATATGGCCTAGGATTTTTCTGACCATAAGGCTCAAAATGTTCTAAAATTTCTAAAAGTTCATAATCAATATCATTATGATCTAAAAAACCTAAAACTTCATTAGCATTATGAAAAATATCCATATCATATTTTTCGCAAGCGTCATTTATACGCTCTTTGAATGTATTTAGATTAAAACTCTCTATAACAAGTCCAGCAGCACCCTTATGTCCGCCAAAAGTACATAAAATATCTTTTTGTGTTGATATAAGATCAAGGATATTAAATTTACCAACACTTCTAGCACTTCCTTTTGCCCTATTTCCATCTATACTAAAAACAATAGCTGGTTTTTTATATTTTTTAGTTAGCCTACTTGCAACTATACCTATGACACCCTCGTGCCAATTTTCGCCCCACACTACTATGATATTATCATTTTGATTGA
The DNA here is from genome assembly GCF_008245005.1 of Campylobacter sputorum subsp. sputorum. Classification (NCBI taxonomy): domain Bacteria; kingdom Pseudomonadati; phylum Campylobacterota; class Epsilonproteobacteria; order Campylobacterales; family Campylobacteraceae; genus Campylobacter; species Campylobacter sputorum. Next base: position 1,745,495 of record NZ_CP043427.1, read on the forward strand.
TATCAGATAATGAATTTTCTAGTAAATTTTTCTCTTCTTCTTTTCTAGAGTTATTAAAATTTATAATTTCATCCAAAAAATGCAAAGCTTCATCAATATTTTTTGATTTTAAAAATTTGTATGAAAACATAGCATCATTCATTCTTCCTGCACTATTTATAAGAGGATCGATAAGAAAAGATATATCATCAAATTTAAACTCATCTTTTGAAAAATAAGTTTTTATTGCATTAAAACAAGCCCTTTTTGAATTATTTAATCTAGTTAGTCCATTTTTAACTATAATTCGATTTATATCTCTAAGCTCCATCATATCAGAAATGATTGCCATACAAAGCATATCTAAAAAACTTCCCATATCATATTTAACACCACAAACTTCTTTTAAAGCACCTATTAAATACCAAGCAACTTCTGCGCCGCAAATTTCACAAGTAGGAAATGTGCAGTCACTTTGCTTTGGATTTACTATAGCATAAGCTTTTGGCAAAATGGGTGGTGGAACATGGTGATCTGTTATGATAAGATCTATACCCTTTTTTAAACAAATTTCAGCAGCTTCGTTGGCACTAATTCCGTTATCAACTGTTATTATAAGGTTAGCTTTGATGTTAGTTAGCATTTGTGGATTTAATCCATAGCCGTCAGTAAAGCGATTAGGTATTTTTGTTTCGTAATTTACACCCAAAAAATCAAAAAAATCACTAACTATAACACTACTAACAACACCATCTACATCATAATCCCCAACTATAACAATTTTTTCATTATTTTCTATTGCTATTTTTATGCGTGTAGCTGCTTTATAAATATCTTTTAATTCACAAGGCAATGGTATATCTGACATTTTTTTATGAATGTCAGAACTAAATCTTTGCTCTAAGATATTTTTTACATCATTTTTACTTAGCATGATGGTGATCACTTGCTGCTTTTATATAGCCAAGTATCGCCGGATTAGGTTTTGTCAATCTTGATGTAAATTCTGGATGAAACTGAACGCCTAAAAAGAATGGATGTTTTTTTAATTCAATTGCTTCTATCAAAGAATTACTTTCTCCACAAACCATAAATCCAGCTTTTTCTAACTGATCTTTGTATTTTGGATTTGCTTCATATCTATGACGATGTCTCTCTCTTATCTTTTTAGCCCCGTTATAAATTTTACTTAAAAGTGAGCCTGAGACAACATTACAATCATATCCACCAAGTCTCATAGTTCCACCAAGTGGGCTTTTATGAGTTCTTATCTGTTTTTTACCGCATGTATCTATGAAATTATCTATAAGATAAATAACTGGTTCTTTTGTATTTTCATCAAATTCACTTGAATTTGCATCTTTTATATTTAATACATTTCTGCAAAATTCAATGATACTAAGCTGCATTCCAAGACAAATTCCAAGAAATGGTATTTTATTTTTTCTTGCATACTCTATAGAGATAATTTTTCCCTCTATCCCCCTAGTTCCAAATCCTCCTGGTATCAAAATGCCATCTATATCTCTAAAAAGTTCATCAACATTTTCTTTTTGAATTTTTTCACTATCGCACCATTTGATATTTACTCTTGTATCTAAATTTGCACCAGCATGAATGATAGCTTCTGTTAGACTCTTATAACTCTCTTTTAAGTCGATATATTTTCCAACTAAAGCTATGCTAACCTCATCTTTTGGGGCTATAACTCTTTTTACTAACATATCCCAATTTGACATATCTGGTGTTAGCTTGCCAAGATCTAACATATCACTAATTGGTATTAATATATCTTGTTTTAAAAATAAAAGCGGAACTTGATAAATACTTCTACTATCTGAACTTTCTATAACACAATTCCTATCTACACCACAACTTGCGGCTATTTTGTATTTTAATTCGTTTGTTAGTGGAATTTCACATCTACAAACTATCATATCAGGCGTTATACCAATGCGCCTTAACTCTCCAACACTATGTTGTGTTGGTTTTGTTTTTAACTCCCCAGCAACTTTTATATAAGGAACTAAAGTAAGATGAATATTCATAGCATTTTTTCTACCAACTTCTATTCTTAAAGCACGAATTGCCTCTAAAAATGGAAGTCCTTCTATATCGCCAACAGTGCCGCCTATCTCAACTAATAATATATCATTTCCCTCACCAGCTTTTTTTATCCTATTAACTATCTCACCAACAATATGCGGTATAACCTGTATAGTTTCACCAAGATAATCCCCGCGACGCTCTTTTTCTATAACTGAACTATAAACTTTCCCTGTCGTAAAGTTATTTTTCTGAGACAAATTTTCGTCTAAAAATCTCTCATAATGTCCTAAATCGAGATCGGTTTCAGCTCCATCATCAGTTACAAAAACCTCTCCATGTTCAAGTGGACTCATAGTTCCAGGATCTACATTTATATATGGATCTGCTTTTAATATACTTACTTTAAAACCAACATTTTTAAGCAATGTTGCAATACTAGCAGATGCTATACCTTTTCCCAATGAACTCAAAACTCCACCTGTAACAAAAATATATTTTGTATCAGATTTCTTTGTCATTAAATTTCCTTATTATTATTTTAATCTTGTATTATATCTTTTTAAATGTTATAAATATATGAATTTATATTTATCTAAATTTACACTATTTTTTGATATCATAAAATAAAATTTTGGAGTTTTTTGATGAACAAATTTGCAAAACGAATCATACCTTGTTTAGATGTAAATGATGGTCGTGTTGTAAAAGGTATAAATTTTATAAATTTAATAGACGCCGGCGATCCGGTAGAGGTTGCAAAAATTTATAATGACGCAGGAGCAGATGAATTATGTTTTCTTGATATATCTGCAAGTCATCAAAGTAGAAATACAATTGTTGATGTAGTTGCAAAAGTTGCAAAAAATCTCTTCATACCGCTTAGTGTTGGTGGCGGGATTAGAAAAATTGATGATATAAATAGACTCCTTGATGTTGGATGTGATAAGGTTAGTATAAACTCAGCTGCTATACATAATCCAAATTTGATAGATGAAGCTGCTAAAAAATTTGGCTCACAATGTATAGTTATAGCAGTTGATGCAAAAGAAGTTAGTGCTAACAAATATAATGTTTTTATAAATGGTGGCAGGATAGATGCTGGCAAAGATGTTTATGAATGGGCAAAAGAAGTTCAAACCCGTGGTGCTGGAGAAATTTTACTAACATCAATGGATAAAGATGGAACTAAAAGTGGTTATGATATAACACTAACAAAAAATGTTAGTTTGTCGCTAAACATACCAGTTATTGCAAGTGGCGGTGCAGGAAATATGGAGCACATAAAAGATATTTTAAATGCTGGTGCAGATGCTGCATTGGCTGCTTCTATATTTCACTTTGGCGAGATAAAAATTCCACAGCTTAAAAAATATCTACAAGAAAATGGGATAGAAGTTAGAAAATGATTGTTTGTGCAGGAGATATAGAAAATTTTAGTTTTGCAAAACCTATTGGAATTGGATTAGTTAATAGTGCTATAAATTTAACAAACATTTTGACAACAAATTTACTAACAAAACAAAATATTTCTCAGTTAGTATTTATAGGAACTGCTGGTCTTTATAAAGATGGGAATATTTTTGATATTTATGAGAGTTCAAAAGCTTCAAATTTAGAAATATCAAATGTTTTAAATTTAAGTTATAGTCCTATAAAATATACAATAGATAATAACGTTTCACGTGAAACATTACTCGTTAATTCTTCAAATTTCATTACACAAGATGAAAATATAGCTTATAAAATGTTTGAGCTGGGTTGTTTTATGGAAAATATAGAGTTTTTTTCTGTATTAAAAGTGGCTGATTTTTTTAAAATTCCAGCTTTCGGAATTTTTTGTGCGACAAATTTTTGTAATAAAAACGCACATAGTGATTTTATAAAAAATCATGAAAAAGCCAAAAAAATTCTAACATCATATATAAAAAATAAAGGAATTATATGAAAAATTTGCTTGATTTTTCACAAGCAGAACTAAGTGAATTTATAGAACCAAAATTTAGAGCAAAACAAATTTTTGAATGGATTTACAAGAAAAAAGCAAAAAGTTTTGATGATATGACAAATTTACCAAAAGATTTAAGAGAAAATTTGAAACAAAATTTTTACATAGATCCATTAAAAAAAATAAAAAGCGAACATAGTAAAGATGGAAGTATAAAGTATCTTTTCGAGCTAAAAGATGGTAAAACCATAGAAACGGTTCTGCTTCCGATGAAAGAAGAACAAATTGATGATAATGGCAAAATTATCCGTCATGCAAGATACACAATTTGCGTTAGCTCGCAAGTTGGTTGTAAAATTGGCTGTGCGTTTTGTCTAACCGCAAAAGGCGGTTTTGTTAGAAATTTAACTGCTGGTGAAATTTTAGCACAAGTTTTATACCTTAAAAATGACAACGATATACCTTATGAAAGGCGAGTAAATATCGTTTATATGGGAATGGGAGAGCCATTAAATAATCTTGAAAATGTATCCAAAGCTGTGAAAATTTTTACAGATAATGATGGACTTGCGATATCTCCACGCCGCCAAACAATATCTACAAGTGGATTAAGCTCGCAGATAAAAAAACTTGGAGATATGGATTTGGGCGTTCTTTTAGCGATATCGCTTCACGCTGTAAATGATGAGCTTAGAGAGAAACTTATGCCGATAAATAGAGCTTATAATATAGCTTCTATAATGGATGCTGTTAGAAATTTTCCAATTGATATGAGAAAAAGAGTTATGTTTGAATATCTTATGCTTGATGGCGTAAATGATAGTTTAAATGACGCAAAAACTCTTGTTAAACTACTAAATGGTATAAAAGCAAAGGTAAATTTGATATATTTTAATCCGCATTTTGGTTCTAAATTTAAAAGACCAAGTGAAGAAAATATGATAAAATTTCAAGATTATATGTCTGCTCATGGTGTAACTTGCACTATAAGACAAAGTAAAGGTATCGACATAAGTGCAGCTTGTGGACAACTTAGAGAAAGAAGTAAAAATGAGTCTGCTTGATATAGTTCAAATTATTTTTATATCTATTGTAGTTATAATTTCAATGTTTTATTTTATAAAAGTTTTAAAAGATGATAAATAAAAATTTATATTATTTTAATTAAAAAAAAGTATAATTTATTTTAACTATCAAATTTAAATTAAGAATAATATTATGAAAAAATAATGTTGGCTACATTTTTTGTTTCATTATTTGTAGTTACTGCATTTGCAGTATGTGTCCCTTGGTTTCCACAAACTTGTAAAAGCAATTTTGTTTGGAATGAAGAAAAAGGTTGCTATACTTATCCAAATATAAGAGTAAATGGTGAACCTGTTTGTGTGAGTGGATTATAAAGGATAAATAATGTTAGTTATCGCTACTAAAAGTTTTTACGAAAAAGCAAATGATATAGTCTTTAAATCTCTTAGTGGCGATAATTCTATAAAAAAAGCTGATGATTTTCAAATAAATAATGAAAATCAAACTTCTTCTAATTATAAAAAAGTTAGTTTTTTTAGCCAAGACAAGCAAATTTCTATAAATTTAAATAACCAAACGCTAGATTTATTACAAAATCATTTTTCAAAAGATGATTTTTTATATTTAAAAGATGGAAGTATTGGACTTAGTGGAAGTGCAAATGCTTATATAGATGGTTGGTTTAAAGATATAATGCAAAATCGCAACTTCGCAAATGCCGATAAAAACCAAAATAATATCATAGAAAAAAATGAGATTAATGAGCTAAAAAATTCTATAAAAGATAGTTATAGCATTCAAGATTTAAGAAATTTAGGACAAATCGTTTTACGAAAAATGGCAAATTCCACAGGTTACAATACAGATAAAAATGCTAAACCTATTTCTCTTGAAGAAATTTTGCAAGATAGCATAAAAAATGATACTAATTTTGATGGACAACTTAGCAGAGTTGAAGTTGCAGCAAATGGAGATGATTTAAAAGTAGGATATGAAAATATGGCAAAAAATGCAACTAAAAATATCTTAAAACAAAATGCAAAATTTGTTATAGATCCTACAGGTGAAAAAATGTCTTTAATGAATGGCAAATCAATGAATGAAGTTGAAGAATTTTTTGGAGCAAAAATAGATAATAATTTTAAATTTATGAAATTTAAATCTTTAAAAATAAAAAATTTAGAAACAGATGAGAGTAAAAAAGAGGAGCTTTTAGTAAAATTTCCTGAATTTAGCTATATTATACAAAGTAATCCAAATATTTCGCAAAACGAAATTTTGGCTCTAAAAAAGAGACAAGAAAATATCAAAATTTACAAAAATAGTTCAGAAAATTTTGACACAAAATTTATACAATCACTTATTAACACAAATTTACAAGCTTAAAGAATTTAAAAATTCTTTTTTAAAATCAATATCAGTTTTTATCTCAAATTTTTCATTTTTATAATTAAACTCTAATTTTGAGGCGTGTAAGCAAAGCCTTTTTGCTCCACAAAATTTTATTCTCTCATTTGTGCTTAATTTTTCATCCATTATATCTTCAACTATTTTTGTTTCAAGTCCGTATAAAGGTTCTCCTAAAATTTTATGTTTCACGTGAAACAAATGCAAACGAATTTGATGTTGTCTACCAGTTAATGGGATAGCCTTTATCAAAGTTGCATTTATATTATGATAAAACTCAAGCGGTATAAATTTCGTTATAGCATTTTTTCCATTTTCATCTATACACATTCTTATCTTTACTTCACTACTCTCATCACTTTTTGTTATAGGTTCATCAACTATAAACTCACTCTCGATTTTTCCTTTGGCAAGTGCGATATATTCTTTTTTTACCGCCCTACTTTCAAACATTGTTTTAAATTCTCTACTTATATTTAAATTTTTACAAACTAAGATCAAACCGCTTGTTTCTTTATCTAATCTATGAGCGACACACGCACTTTTTCCATAAAGATGCCAAATTTCATCGTATAAATTATAACTTGAATTTCTTCCATTTGGATGAGACAAAACTCCACTAGGTTTATCAAAAACAGCAAAATTACTATTTTCAAAAATAGGCTTTAAGCCCTTTGGATTGCACTCATAATCTATTAAAAAAATTTTTCCATTTAATATCTCATTTTTTATTTTTATAAGTTTATCATCGCAAAATACCCTACCCTTATCTATGAGTTGTTGAGATTTTGCTTTTGAAAATCCATTTTTGATTAAAACTTCATAAGCTTTTAAATTTTTAACTTCATCAATTTTTATTTTTTTATAAGGCATATTAATTTTTATATTGATTATTGATACGAATATTATTTGCGTGAGTTAAAGCTACAGCTATTGCATCTGTAACATCAAGAGGTTTGATATCTTTATTTATACCAAGTATTTTTTTTACCATAAATGCAACCTGCTCTTTTGTCGCTTTTGCTTTACCTGTAACTGCTTTTTTAACTTGAAGTGGCGTATATTCTGTAAAATTACCATGAATTTGAATTATTTTAAGGCTAAGAGCACCACGAAACTGAGCTAATTTTAAAACTGTTTTTGGATTATAAGCAAAAAATATATCTTCGATAGCAACTTCGTCTATTTTATGATTTTTCATAACTATGTCTAAACCTTCACAAAGCTCACTTATCTGATGTTGTAAAATATCAGGTTTTATTTTTATAAGTCCAGCTTCTATAAGCGAAGTTTTCACATTTGATTTTTCAACTATAGCATAGCCGCAATTACGGGTTCCTGGATCAATTCCTAAAATTTTTATCACTACTTTTCCCATTTTATTCACATTTTATTCACTATGTGAAAATTTAATTTTATCTTTAACGAATAATTTATTAAATTTTAGGTAAAATAACATAAATTTAATATAAAGTGAGCATAACAT